>JAJDAS010000278.1 GCA_029261755.1 Nitrospinia bacterium | reverse complement strand
CCTGCTTCAGGTTCATCTGAAATATTTAAATGAATGACATCGTCATCCTGGAAATATTTCATCTTTGTTTTATTCATTTGTCAATCTCCCGGTTTTAATTCGAAAATTGATTTGCTGACGGGTAATGGCATGAATAGTAACCGGCGTTAATTTGCTTCCTTCCCTTTCATAAGGAATCATAACAATACGATCCTCGTGCCTCCCAACAGCAATGCGTCGATAAGTCTCAGTATCAAAATACCTTTCAGTGGATGTCTTGAGAATACCTTCAATTACTTCAAGTCGATATCCTCTTGTTTTAACCCTATATTTCAGGTAATCGGTCCAGAATATCGAGAACTCATCAGGGAGCGGCAAAAAAACCTCCTCTCATACCGGTAAACGCCTCAAGTGTAATTAGCATACGCCAATCACTATATGAAGGCAAGGGTATTTAATGTCACTATTTTCCTGTCTCTTGATCCCTAAAAAAGGAAAAAGGGGCAGCCAAACAATACTACTTTTCCATAAGGACCCAGCCTTTTAAGCCCAACCACCCTTTTCGAAAACAACCACAGCCCCTCACCGACAACCAACCTCAGTAACGTTACCAAAATGCTAACGTTACCTTTTTGCTAACGGAAATGAGTATTCACCCCTGAGCAAACGTGGAACAGGGCAAAACCAAAGGCATCAAGAAAAGCCGTTCGTAATAGCCCATGGGAATGGGGTTAACAAAAAACACGCCTTCACAAACCCAAAGGACTTAAGCCCATTCACATGGGCTTCTACGAACATAGTGAACGAAAGGTTAATTTGCATTATTTTACAATTCGTGGTTATTATAACCATACCCGTTAAGATAGAAGAGGAAATTTTCTTTATCCTTTAATCTTTCCTCCGCGACCTCTGCGTTAAAATTATTTTTTTTTAGATTTTCACTGGATCTCTGCGCCTCTGCGCGAAAAAAAAGGCTTTCATGAATTTCGATACCATTGAAAATATAGACAGCCTGTTAAACATCCTCAAAAAAGGAATATCCAATCCTCAACGGGCCGCCTTTCTTTGGGTAGGCGCCGGACTCTCCATTCCCGCCGGATATCCAAGCCTGGCCGGTCTGGCAGAGCGTTTAAGAAAGGCCAGTGTTCACAAGTTAGGGCCGGACGCCCAGGTTTCTCCGCTAGAAATTATAGACACCTTCGTGGATAAAAACGGCAAAGGGCTGCTGCTGGAACAATTATCGGATATCTTTGAAAATCGGAAAGCTCCCCTCCCCTACCACCGCGACCTCGTTTCTCTCCCCTGGAAAGGGATCGTCACCACCAATTACGACGAACTACTGGAAAACGCCCTCAAAGAATCCAACATTGATTACAAACTGAAAGTCTTGGAAGAAAACCTGGACATCAATCCCGGTTCGACCCTCTCCCTGTATAAAATTCACGGAGATATCACTTCTTTTCAGAAAACCATCCTGGACAGCCAGGGCTACAAGACCTATGACAACCGTTACCCCTTGTTAAAGACGGACCTGGAAAGCCTCCTGAGAAAACATTCCCTGGTCTTTTTTGGCTGTGGCATGAGGGACGAACGCCTCATTGGCTGGCTCCGAAAACTGGGCAAGGAAAGAAGGGAATATCTCATGCCCTCCTGTTGCGTTATGGCAAGGGTTGATTGGGAGTCCATTCCCCAGGAAGAGCAGGACCTCCTGCTGGAGGGAAATATAAAGCCTCTGCTCCTGGAAAATCACGCCCAGATTCCTGAACTGATAAGTTATCATTCAAAGAAAATTCCATCCGCCAGGCAGGAAAAAAGCTTTACCTTCCGGGTGGATTTTAATGAAGACAAAAGCGTGTGGAACATCAGTTTGAACGAAGGCGCAGCCAGGGTGGAGCAACTCCCCTGGCGCAAAGACGATGTTTTTCTCAACGCCCTGGAAAAGTTCTGGGATATGGGGGAAAAGCCCGTTGCCGAAGAAAAGGACAAAGACGCCTTTTACTCCTTTGCCGTGGCCGTGGGCGAGGCCCTGTCTCGCTCCCTTTTTGGCCAGGACGCCGGAAAGGCCCTCAAAAGCCATAAGGGGGGGGATAACCAACCTCCCCTGGTACTCATTGAAAGTCATGACGATTTTATCCTCTCCCTGCCCTGGGAGCTGATTCGCATAGACGGGGAATTTATCGTTCGGGAGGCCAAAGTGGACCTGGCCCGTTGTGCGCTTTCCGGGACCGAATCCACCTTGTCCCCACCGGACCGTCCCTTCTCCCTGTTGGTGAACGTCTCGGCCCCGGAATCGGAAAGCAGTCGCCTGGATTACGAAGGGGAGAGCTACCGCATCGCCCGGATTTTCCAGGAGCAGGAAAAAGTACGGTTTACGGAGTTGGGCACCCTGGAAGACATAATGGGGGAGATTGAAAAACACGAGCCCATGGGCATCCATTTTTCCGGCCACGGACTCCCGGCGGGTTTGGTGTTCGAGGATGACGAAGGTGGCGAGGACGCGGTAAATATAGAGGAGATGATCCGGCGCGTCAACATTCTTTCCCCGAAAAACAAACCGAAATTTTTCTATCTGGCCAGTTGCCACGGGAACACTCCGGGCAAGCCCACTGATGTGGAAGGCGGGTCCCGGTCCTCGGCGGCGCGTCTGCACGGGTCCGGTTTTGCCCAGGTTGTGGGATACTTCGGGCCGGTGGCGGACCTTCTTTCCACTAAAGCCGAGGTGGCCCTGTACGGGGCCATCGCCCAGGGCAAGCCCACCCGCCATGGGATCCGAAAGGCCAGGCTGGAACTGGGAAAAGGATACCATGCGCTGGAAAATCCCGGACACAAGACCGCCCTGCCGCAATCCTGGTGGAAGGAGGGGAGTTATCCCTTTGCCTGGGCGCAACTGGTCTTTTACCACCGTGGACCCGATCTTTCCCTGGGTCTGGAAACCACCGGGAAAAGGACTGACATTTCCGAAACCCCGTTGGAGCGGACCTTTGCGGACCAGGAGACCCGGCGCATCCTCACCACCGGGTTCATAGGCCGCCGGAGGGAGATACACCGCTTCCGCCGCGACCTGCGGGAGGGGAAGCGGGTCTTTGTTTTCCAGGGATTTGGCGGACTGGGCAAAACGGCCCTGGCCTTTAAAGTATTGGCCCTACCTCTGGCTTCTGAGAAGACCCGGCTCATCACATTGTGGTGTCAGGAGGTGGAGGAGGAAACCCATCCCGCCGCCGTTCTGGTAAGTCAGTTTTCGGAAGCTTGTTCAAAAATATTCGGCGAGGCATGGAACCAAATCATTCAAGCCGTGGATCATCAGGTGGGCGAGTCTCCTGTAAACCGTATGGCCGCTTTCCTGCAAATCCTGCTTCAACAAGGTTTGGAAATAGTGGTTTACCTGGACAACATGGAATCTCTGCTGGAGGGGGTGGAGGATGGAGATCCGAATGCCTTCGGAGAGTGGAGGGACCCGGAATGCAAGGCCCTTTGGGGAGTTTTGGCGGCCAATAGCGGGAAAAACCTCCTGCTGGCAGCCACATGCCGGTACACCAACCCGGATTTTAATCGTTACCTTACGCCCGTTTCCCATCTGTCATGGGACGCCGTCTTGCGGATGATGCCCTGGTTCCCCGGACTAAGGAGGCTCTCGCCCCTGGCCCGCATCCGGCTGACCGAAAAATTGAGCGGCCACCCAAGGGCCGTGGAATACCTGAACGACATCATCGTATCCGCCCTGGATCAATGGGAGGACAAAAAGGGCCGCTGGACGCTCCCGGAAACCCAAGGGGCAATGGAGCGGGAGTGGCGGGAACTCATTGAACCCGCGCTTCCGGCCATGGAGGAAACACTAAAGGAAAACCTCCTTCTGGAAACCATCTGGAAAAAAATCCTGGATGAAGATTGCCGCGCCATGCTTATCCGCCTCACGGTTTTGAGACGCCCCTGGGACTGGGAACTCATGTGCGAACTAGGGGAGGCGGGAGGACCGAAAGACAAGGCGGAAAAGAGCGCGGAAAGGCTGCGAAAGACCTCCCTCCTCACCCAATTGGAGGAAAAGGACGTGGAGGGCCAATGGACAAAGCTCTATCAACTGCATCCCATGGTGGCCCGGTTCGTGGAGAAGCAGGAGGGGAAGGAAGGGGAGAAGATAAGAAAGGAGGCCCTTTTAAGGGCCGGGACCTTTTTGGAGGAACTGGCCGAAACTTCAAAGGATATCATGGTGGACCTGGACGCGGGCCATTACCTCTTCCAGGCCGGGGAGTTTAACCGGGCCAACGAATTATTGGGGAACGCTTCCCAAGCATTGCAGGGCTGGGGCCGGGTTCGGGAAGGTTTAAATATCCTGAAGCCTTTCCTGGAGGACAAAGAGGCAAGGGAGGGCCTGGCGCCGGAATTAATGGGAAGGTTATTGGGGACCATGGGATTGGCGCATGATAGATTGGCTGAAGTGGACAAGGCCATTGAATACCACGAGCAGGCCCTGGTTATCAGCAGGGAAATCGGCGACAGGAGGGGAGAAGGGAACCGGTTAGGCAACCTGGGGTTAGCTTATGCAGATTTGGGTAAGATTGGCAAGGCCATTGAATATTACGAAAAGGCACTGCTTATACAAAGGGAGATCGGCGACAAGAGGGGGGAAGGGAACCAATTGGGCAACCTGGGGTTAGTTTATGCGGATTTAGGTAAGATTGACAAGGCCATTGAATACTACGAAAAGGCACTGGTTATACAAAGGGAAATCGGCGACAGGAGGGGAGAAGGGACTGCTTTGGGCAACCTGGGGTTAGCTTATGCTGGTTTAGGTAAGATTGACAAGGCCATTGAATACTACGAAAAGGCACTGGTTATCAGCAGAGAAATAGGCGACAGAGGAGGAGAAGGAAATCATTTGGGTAATATGGGAGCCGCTTATTTTATTTTGGGGCAAACGATCAAGGCTATTGAATACTATGAGCAGGCTCTATTCATCGCCAAGAATATAGGCGAGAGGAGAAATGAAGGAAATTGGTTGGGCAACCTGGGATCGGCTTATGGGGTTATGGGGGAGGTGCCTAAAGCCATTGAATACTATGACCAAGCTCTGGTAATCGCCAAGGAAATAGGCGACAGGAGGGGAGAAGGGAACCAATTGGGCAACCTGGGGTCGGCTTATTTACAATTGGGACAAAAGGAAAAGGGAACAGAATACCTGGAACAATGCCTGAAGATTGCCATAGAGATTCAAGACCCAAGGATGGAGGAATTTGCGCAGAGGATTTTGGGAGGAGATTGAAGGATAAAAACAGAAACGTCATTTGCCTGCGGCGTTATTTTGCCTGCGGCGTCATTGGCTTCGCATCATTTTGCTTCGCTGTCATTGGCGTTTGGCGTCACTTATAGTCATTAAAACACCGAGGGACGAGGGGACGAACGCTTCGCTGGGACGAGGGACGAAAAAGCAAAGGTAGAAAACAGATGACTGAGGACAGAAAAGAGCGAGGGACGATTAGTTTAATGCTTTTCATGGAAGAGACTGACTTCCCTGAGCTTTATATGGTACCGGTTTTTTATCTGTTCACCAATTTTGTGAAGTTCTTCAAGATATTCCGTGGAAGTCAAACCTTCACCTTCTTGGCGGCATTGTTCTTTCCACTCCCTGACTTCGGTTAATGAGCGATCCTCTTGAGTTTTATTCATATGACACCTCCATCGGAGTAATAAGTTCTACTTTCTTGAAATGCCTTCTTTAAGATTCTACGCTTTTTCCGAGACTTCGCTCTGAAAAAGAGGTCTTACGGCAACACAAATAAAAAAAATGGCCACAGATTTACGCAGAATCACACAGAATTTTCAGCTGTTTTTTCTGTGAATTTCCGTGAAAATCTGTGGCTAATTAAGTTTTTCAAGTGTTAGCAACTCTTTTGTTTTCAATAAGTTACGTCAATATAGTCAATTATGTGTTTATTTGAAAGTTCTAAGGGCCTATATCATGTTTTTTCCTGCCTTTCCTGCCTTCCTAAGCGGTTATTTTTTTCTTTTCCGTGACCACCAAAACCTCCTCAGACATCGCGTTTGACGCTAATAACGCATCATGTTATTATTATTTCGTGATCAAATCTTTCAATAACAAAGAAACCGAAAAAATATTTAACCGGCATTTTTCCAAAAAATTGCCAAAAGATATTCAGCAAAAAGCCCGGAAAAAATTGGTTATTATGGATGCCGCCACCGATCTTGATGTTCTTCGAATACCACCAGGAAACCAACTAAAAGAATTGAAAGGCAACAGAAAAGGCCAACATAGTATTCGCATTAATGCCCAATGGCGAATCTGCTTTCAGTGGGACGGAAACGACGCATACAATGTTGAAATCGTTGATTATCATTAGGAGGGTTCTATGAAGACAAAACAACTTCCCCCAATTCACCCTGGAGAAATTCTTTTGGATGAGTTTATAAAACCCATGGGAATTACTCAGTACCGTTTAGCCAAGGATATCAGCGTTCCTCCAAGGCGTATCAATGAGATTGTCCATGGCAAGCGGTCCATATCTGCTGACACGGCATTGCGCCTGGGACGTTTTTTCGGCGTTTCTCCACAATTTTGGTTAAACCTCCAAAACCGTTTTGACTTGGAAGTAATGGAAGACAAACTTGAAAATCGCTTAGAAAAGGAAGTGCAAATCTTTCATGCTGTCGCTGCCTAAATGAGACATGTATCGGTTTGTTTCCCCACATTCCCTTTCAAAAAAAAACTGACAGAAACTTCTTAACCACTAGTCTTCACTAATCCTCACTAATTTTAAAAAGTTTTCATTAGTGTTAATTAGTGTCCATTAGTGGTTAATGCTGATTTTAAAGACTTTTTAAAACAAACCATGCCAAAAATCGCCATAGTCCACGACTGGCTCAACGGAATGAGAGGCGGAGAAAAGTGCCTGGAGGTCTTTTGTGAGATATTCCCGGACGCCGACCTCTACACCCTGCTCTATGTGAAAGGGGCGCTCACCGAACCCATCGAGCGGATGAACATCATCCCCTCTCTGTTTCAATCACTTCCCTTGGCGGAAAAGCTATACCGCCATTATCTCCCGGTTATGCCGTGGTTCATCGAGAGGTTCGATCTTTCGGGATACGACCTGGTTCTCAGCAGCTCCCATTGCGTGGCAAAAGGGGTAAGGGTGGAGCCCGACACTCGGCATATCTGTTACTGCTATTCCCCCATGAGGTATATCTGGGACCAGTGGGATGCTTACTTTGGAAAGGGGAGAATGGGTTTTTGGGAGGAGCGAGGTATGTCCCTTTGCGTCGACTACTTAAGGAGTTGGGACAAGCAAAATTCCGAAAAGGTGGACCAGTTTTTAGCCATCTCCAAATTCGTGTCGGAGAGAATTAAGAAATATTACGGACGCGATTCAGAAATCATCTATCCTCCGGTGAACTCTTCCTACTACCTTCCAGGTACTGAAGCTCCAAGAGACTACTTTTTGATGGTCTCCGCCTTCGCGCCTTATAAAAAGGTGGACCTTGCCATCAAGGTCTTTAACCGATTAAAGCTACCACTAAAAATCATCGGGAAAGGGCAAATGCAGGCACAGCTTCAGGCTATGGCCGGACCCACCATTGAGTTCTTCGGCTGGATGAGTGATGAAGAGGTGAGGGACGCCTACGCAGGATGCCGGGCCTTCGTTTTTCCCGGAGAGGAAGATTTCGGCATTACTCCCCTGGAAGCACAAAGCTGCGGCAGGCCTGTCATCGCCTACGGAAAGGGAGGGGCACTGGAAACCATTGTTCCTGCAAACCCTGATGGCAAGATCAACATGTCGAAATCCGCCACCGGCCTTTATTTCTATGAACAGGAAGAGGAATCTCTTGAAGAGGCGATCCTTACTTTTCAAAAAATAGAGAAGGAGTTTGACTCGGAAACCATCAGAAAAAATGCCCTTCGATTTGAGCGAGATGAGTTTAAAAAACAGATGGAAAGTTTTTTGAAGGAATTTTTGTAAAAAACCAGGTTTAAGAAGGTTCACGGTTCAGGGGTTCAAGGTTAAAAGCTTTAAAATCAAAGACTGGAACCACTAATTGCACGAATTTCACAAATTAAAAAATTAGTGCAATTAGTGCAATTAGTGGTTAAAAAGTTTTTTCTTATTTTGTGGCTTTGTGACTTGGTGGTAAAAAAAATTAAAATACATTCATACCATTTTATGATGTTCTTGGGAGACAGGAGCCAATAGTGAAGCGTACACCAGGCTTGGGAGTTCAACAACAGTTGACCTTGGTGGTCTTTTTTTCCGTCATCCTCGCCGCCTTGGCCATAGCAGCCACTCTCTTCTTTTACACTCAAAAACGATCCTATCAGGACACGGTCCGATTTTCCGAAGAGATGATCAAAGCCGCCAGCATGGCCTTCTCTCAGGCCATGGCGGGAGGCGATGAAATACTTCTCGACGCCCTGATCCATGAACTTCGAAGCCGTGAAGAACTTCACATCCGACAAGCCTACATTCTGAGGCCCAACGGCAAAGTGGTGGCCCATTCCAACCTGAAGGAATACGGGAAGACCTACCCAGTCCCCGAACTCTTGCAAACGAAACCACCGCCACGACTCTCAGACGTCCATTCCGAGGAGGATGGCTCCTTTCAGGTACTCAGCTTGCTCCAGACCAAAGGGGATCCCATCGGTGCCCTGATGGTCTCCTTTTCCACACAACACCTTTCCCAAAAAGTCCGATCCGAAATGCTCTCCATCATAGGCGTTACCCTGCCCATTTTGATTCTGCTGGGTTTGGTGGTAATGAGCTACGGGCGGCGCATGGCATCCAGGCTGAAACGACTCCGGGAAAAGGCCCATGCCATTGGACGCGGGGAATGGGGAGAACCCATGGAGGTGCTGGGCTCGGACGAAATCGGCCAGTTAACAGAGGCCTTCAACCAGATGCTCACTGACCTCTCTCAATTGCGGGAAAAAGACCGTGAGTCCACTGGAACCATACAGGATTTGAACAAAGATTTGAGCGTCCAATTGGATAAGGTGGAGCAACTGAAGGAGCAGTTAGCCGGGGAAAACGCCGCTTTGAGAGATGAACTCCGAGCCATGCACAATCCCGAGGAAATCATAGGGTCCAACGGAAGCCTGCGCAACATTATGGATCAGGCAAAGCAATTGTCTTCGTTGCCTGTCACTGTGCTTATTACCGGAGAAAGTGGAACCGGCAAGGAGTTGCTTGCCAGATTCCTGCATGAGGCCGGGGCCAGGAAGGAAAGGCCTTTCATCACGGTGAATTGTGCAGCCCTCCCCGTGACATTGATAGAAAGTGAGCTTTTCGGCCATGAAAAAGGTTCCTTCACCGGAGCTATCGCGCTGAAGAAGGGAAAATTCGAGATTGCCCACGAGGGAACTCTTTTCCTGGACGAAATCGGAGAGTTGCCATCCGAGGCGCAAGCCAAGCTCCTACGGGCGTTACAACTTGGAGAAATTCACCGGGTTGGTGGAGCAGACTCTATCAAGGTGGACGTGCGGGTGGTGGCCGCTACCAATCGGGACCTTCCCAAGGAGGTGGGCAAGGGTAGCTTCCGCAAGGATCTCTATTATCGAATGAAGGTGGTGGAACTGGATTGTCTCCCTCTTCGCGAACGGCTGGAGGATATCCCGGTCCTCGCCCAGCACTTCATCGAAAGCTACAGCAGGAAGCTGGGGAAGCCGGTTTTGGGGATCTCTCCCACCGCATTGAAGCAATTCAGCGCCTATCACTGGCCGGGGAACATCAGGGAACTGGAAAACATGATCGAGCGAGCCGTGGCCCTGGCGGAAACCAGTGTGCTTGGGCCGGAGGATTTTGTTTTTCCGGAATTCAAACCCGGGAAAGGGGAGCGGAAGGTGGCAGTGGAAAGCAGCTCCACTTTTGAAAACATTCTCCAACTCTGCAACCTTTCTTCCTACGATATGGGAGACAATGCCTGGGAAAAATGGCAAGACGCCTTTGAAAAAATTTGCCTGGAATCCATTCTGAAAAAAACAAAAAACCAAAAAGAGGCTGCGGAATTGTTGGGTCTTTCACCCTCCAAGCTACATAGATTGATCCGGAAGCACGGATTAAAAAAATAGGGCTGGAAAAGGTTCAGGGTTCAAAGTTCAGGGTTCAGGGTTGAAAGAATATTAAACACGATAATGTTGCACAGGTTTTAGGGCAATCCTCGTAGAACCAGGGTTTTCTAAAAACCGTGAACCCTGAACCTGGGACCAAAAATCGTTTCAAAAATGAAAACATTTCAAAAATGAATGGTTTTTTCAAAGTTTTTTTTGATAAGATGGAGAGAATGAAGCTCGGGTTCAGAAGTTCTGGGTTTTGAAAGAGCTTGAAACACAACAATGTTGCAAGGAAAATTCTTATGGATAGTGTGTTTAAGAGATAAGCGTACTACCAGGGTTTTCTATAACCGTGAACCCTGAACTTGGAACCGTGAGCGGGTTTTTATCCACAACTTACGGAAGTTAATGACTTTTTCGGTCAATATGGTATAATTATTGCCGTATTATTATGTTTAGCTGATAAAAAAATGGAGCGACAGGCTTTGAAAATCAATTTATCAATTTTAGTATTCCTGCTAGTCTTTTGCGGGGCTTCAACTGCGGGGGCCTCGGATGCCGTCTGGAAAGTTGGGCGGGCAAAGATAGAGGTGCAAGCCGACAGTGGCGGCCAAAAGCTTCATCTGAGGTTGAGCCTGAGAAACGAGGGGAAACCCGGCAAGGTTTCTTTGGAAATTAAGGGGCGCTGGGGGAAATCCGGCGAGAACCCCAAACCAACCGATTTCAAAAAGCTCGGCGTTTATACCCAAGAGGTGGCGCTGAAACAGACTGCCATCCTCATGATTTCCCTGGAATCCCTGGGGAGCGAGCCAAAAGACAAACCACCCCTGGAACTGGTCCTTCTCACCGGTTCCAAAGAAACAGACCGTCAGTCCATTCCTTTGCCATAGAGTTTTTGGAAGTGCCCTAAACGTAGATACTTACGTGTGCATTTTGGAATCCAAACCACAACTATTCTCTTCTATGGGCGGATATTGGTTGCCTTTTACCAAAATTAGCCGCACAACATAGAAACCTTTTAAAGTCAAAGACATGGAACCGCCAATGAACGCGAATGTTCGCGAATAAAGAAAAACCAAAAAAATAATCTGTATTTTATCTATTGGTTCTATGATTTCATTCGCGTAAATTCGCGACCATTAGCGGTTAAAATGTTTTAAAATTTTTTTAAACACCGATTTTCACGGAAGTGAAAACCATCATATTTCCCCCCTAAATTTTCCTTGCAGTCCTGCTTGTCTCATATAACACCCTATTTTTTTCTCCTTTACCCCTTCCTTCTTCCTGGTTTATAGCCTGATTTATCAG
>JAJDAS010000277.1 GCA_029261755.1 Nitrospinia bacterium | reverse complement strand
TGCCTGATAAATATTTTGCATCACTTGGACTTGTTTTCCCCTGGATCTGATTCTGCCTGATCAGCCGAACCGCCGTTGACGGACCCGTATGTTCGGTGGTGTGGGAGGGCCGCTCCGTGAGGAGCGGTCCTATCCCGATAGTTTTGAGAAAAAACTTGAGAACCTAATAAACGAGTGTTGTATAGAGAATGAATGCAACACCCCAGATTTTATATTGGCAAAATATGTTAATGATTGCCTTAATTCTTTCAATACCGCAACGAGAACCAGGGATGTTTGGTACATGGGCAAATTACAAGAACCCGGACGAATAGAAAACTAACTTGTTTATACAATGAAAATAAACCTGATATAAAATGCTGTAGACTGCAAAGCTTTCAGTATAATATCAATATCTCGATATTATACTGAAAAAAATCAGTTTAATAATTCTTGTTTTTCTGCTTGCGGTTGCCTATAATGTTGGGATATTTTTTTAGTATCTTTGGAGTCGGTGACAAATATGGCACATAAGAGAGCTAAAGTCAATGGGGAATTCATTCCCAAATCCCCGAAAATCCTGGACCAATTAAGAGAGGTTTTACGATATCACCATTATGCCTATCGAACCGAGCAAGCATATGTTAGCTGGGTGTACAAATTCATTAAGTTCAGCGGTACACGACATCCCAAGGAAATGGGGAAGGCTGAAATTGAAAAATTTCTAAGTCATTTAGCCATGGAAAAAAAGGTGGCTGCCGCCACCCAAAGCCAGGCCATGAACGCCATTTTATTCCTCTATAAGGAGGTCCTGGACATGCCCGTGAATGATAAATTGGCACCCGTTAAAACCAGGAAGCCCAAAAAACTGCCAACGGTTTTAACCAGGGGGGAAGTTAAACGACTCTTTACCACCATGGACGGCATCCACTTACAAATGGCCAAGATCCTTTATGGCGGAGGGTTAAGGTTGCTTGAGGCTATCCGTTTACGCGTTCAAGACCTCGATTTCGGTAATAAACAAATCATTGTACGGGATGGAAAGGGGAATAAAGACCGATCCACGCTCTTTCCGGAAAACCTGCACCCCTTTTTAAAGGCTCAGTTGCAAAAAGTAAAAATAATGCACGAAGAAGATTTAAAAAATGGACATGGTGGTGTTTATTTACCCGAAGCCCTGTCCAGGAAGTATCGCGGAGCTTCTAAGGCATGGGTATGGCAATATGTGTTTCCCTCGAAAAAACTCTCCCTGGACCCGCGCGGAGGAGAAACACGCCGTCATCACGTCAATGAAAGCGGGCTCCAAAGAGCCATTTATGCGGCAAGTAAAAACGTCGGTATTTCCAAGAGGGTTTCCCCCCACACATTGCGCCATTCATTCGCCACCCACCTTCTGGAATCCGGCGTAAACATCCGTATGCTTCAGGAGTTACTTGGCCGTAGCGACGTTAGCACCACTGAAATTTACACTCATGTGATGAATAGGGATTTAAGCGGCATAAAAAGCCCCTTGACAGAGATAGAGGAGTTGGATTTTACAGGAGAACTGTTGAAGAAGGAAAAGAATTAGACGGAAAAACAAGGTAAAAATGAAAGCTGGTGTTTGTGGAAACTGGAGAACGCCCAACCTTATTCAGCATCACCATTGATTCTTCCTTCCCATTTCATCTAAAATAGCTATAGTCTTTACCCTGAATGTCCAGCGTTCAATCCGAGTTACTTGGCCTTGTCCGAGGCAACGAAAATCCCCTGGATCAATTTTTACTAATGAAACTGGAAAACCTATGAGTTGGTGGAAAATCAGGTTAACCGGGTTACTATTATTCATTGTAGGTGGATTTCTGTTTGTGGCTGCCACCAAGGCTGCGGGAATTGATCCCAATGCCGAGCTTGGTTGGGACGCCGTATTTCTGGGTATTTTGTGCATTTTTTCCACCTCCTTCGGGTTCGGTTTGATGATTATGCCCCGTGAGGATGAACTACAGCCACCCGTTCCAAGTGAGACGGAAAATTCCAAATAATCGCCAATTCTTTTAGGAGAGCGCTATGAAGTTAAAAGACCAAATGTTCTCTCAGTTTGCCACCAGTGGGTTGACTGAGCTGTTGAAAACTTATCAAACAAAGCATACACCCAAAAAAGGGATGCGTTTTAATAAAAGTAATATTACTTACGAAATTGGGGCGCCGAAAACAACTGATTCTTCCATAGAATATGAGATCAGCTCGAAGATTCCTCAGGATGAGGTGGCTGATGAAAAGGGGAAGGAGTCCTATTTTAAGAAGGTGAAGGCGATTCTTGTTAAAGAGAAAGAGAAACCTGTCTCCATAGAGATGGAGAATATTGTTTGGGACGCGGAAAAAGAGACCGAGAAAAAGAGGGAATATGTGAAGCTGGTTTATCGGTATCCCTTTGAAAGTCTTTATGATGAGAAAAAACTTCTCAAGGAAGTGGAAGATATCAGCCGCAACCCGGGCAAACGTAAAATCCCGAATATCCCTGGAATAATGACCGTGATGGGAAAGCTTGTCCTGCTTGAGGTCAAAGAGAATTTTTCCAATACCGCTAAGAAAAATATGGAAACTCTCATCAAGGCTAATGAGACCGTTAAAAAGACGGTTTGTAAATAGGGTAGGAAGCAGGGTAGCGGTTCCGGATTCAAGGTTCAGGGTTGATAAAGCCTGAACTGCCTTAAGTTTCAACGGTATTTCCCGTCGACAGGGTGTTGTCCGTGGGATCATGTAAACTGTTTCGATAACCTAGCACATGGGATTTCTCGATGCAAACCTTGAGGTCTTGGCCAGGAGCGAACCGGAATTGGTTCAAAAGCTGGCCGCTATCCGGGAAAACCCAGGGATCCAGGTTGACAGTGGCGGCAACCTAGTCGTCTCCCGGGAAAACGGCCGGAGCGTGGTGTTCTCCGGTTGCTGCAAGTCCGACAGTATCCGGAAGTTAAGCGTCAGCGGGCACCTAAAGGATAGCGATGTAGTCATCGTTTACGGTTTCGGCATTGGCGACCATATCCTGGATTTGATTCAAGCTACCTCTCCCAAGACTTTTATTCTAGTCATAGACCCCTCCCTTGAGATCTTCAAGCACGCCCTTGACTTAAATGACCTGAGAAGCATTTTCGAAACCAAACGCCTTTCTCTTTCCATTGGAGAAGACCCCTACCAAGCCACAAGAATTCGTCTGGAGAAGTATTTCGGCGTCTTTACCCTGAAGAATATCAAAGTTTTCCCCTGTCCACCCTCAGTGGAACTGTCGCCCGACTATTTCGCCAAAGTTGAATCCTACCTTAAAGAAGTAATCAACGTTGCCGAGAATAACAGGACCACGCTCACCCGTTTTTCGGGAACCTGGCAAAGCAATATCCTGGAAAACCTGCCCTATATTCTTGGGTCGCCAGGAATCTCCCAGATCGCCGGGAAGTTCGCGGGAAAGCCTGCCATCATTATTTCCGCCGGACCTTCCCTGGATAAAAATGTCAAATGGCTGGCGTCTGCCAAAGGAAAAGCGGTCCTCATCTGTGTGGATACCGCATTGAAGACCCTTTTGAGAAACGGGATTACCCCCGATTTCCTCATCGCCCTGGATGCCCTTCAACTGAACTACATGCACGTTGCGGGCGAAAGAACGGAGGATATCTGCCTGGTTGCCAATCCCATCACATTTCCGCAGATTTTGAAAAAACATAAGGGGCGGATTCTCATGATGACCTTCACCGATCCCATGATGGTGTGGATAGAAAAGTCCATAGGAGAGAAGGGGAACGCTGTTACAGGAGGCTCGGTAGCTACGGCGGCCTTTGATTTTGCCTGCAAGATTGGAGCGGCTCCTGTCCTTCTGGTGGGCCAGGACCTGGCCTATACCGGGAATCGGGCGTACACGATAAACTCCTTCTTTTGCGAAGAATGGCTGGATAAAGTTGATGACGTCAGCAGTTTGGACGATTTTCAGAAGATAAAAATAAACCTTGAACCCGACGTCCGGGGAAAGGGATGGGATGGCCGTGATATCCCAACCACTTCAAAAATGCTTTCCTGGAAGCGCTGGTTCGAAGTGATGGTTTCCCAGGGGGGTGTTTCCTGCATCCATGCCACGGAAGGTGGAGTAAAAATCGAGGGAACTGAGATTAAACTGCTAAGAGAAGCTATCAATCTGCACTGCAAAGATGGATTTCAGGTGGAAGGGGTCCTGGGCGATGTGGATTTCTTTTTGGATACGGATTCCATCACCGATTTGTTGCAAAGGATGAAATCGCTTGGGAAAAAGGTGGGGAAGGTTGGAAAGGTTTGCCAGGAAGGGGTATCCCTGGCAACCGGTCTCTTGATACGCACCAGGAAACAAGGTCCCGACAGGAACCAATTGCAAAAAGGGATGGCTCGTTTGGGGAACATCGCATCGAATATCCTTTCCGAGGAAGAGTTTCTTGAACTGAACAAATGGACCATCGACATGTTGATCGAAAAAATGCAGGCGTACAAAGCCAATTACAAAGGCACCCCTATTCAGGCGAGCTTGGCTTCCTACAATATCCTATTAGGTGGGATCGGTGAACTCTGCTCAAGCCTGGGCGGCAAGCTCCGTATGTCTATTTCCATGTTGGAGAATTTGATTGGAGAAAAAGAAAGAATGAATTCGTAACGCTGAGCATCAGAGGAAGTATTCAGTTTAATCCAACCCTCCCCATGCACATTAAGAGACTAACATTTTAGCTTTTTGAAAATTTCCGGCCCATCGGGCCGACACAAGAAAGCCCAGGATGAAGACCTGGGTAGAATGTCAAACAAATTGTTTCCGCCCTGAAAGGGTGGGAGAAAAAACATTTTTCGCTCGTAAATCCAACGGTTTAACGCATCTTGTGACGCCCTTTCAGGGCTGGGTAATGTTGTTAATGCCCAATACTTCACCCTGGGCTTTCTTGTTTAAGCCTTCCAGGCTTTAAATAAATTTTGTAACTATTCAGCATTTTTTAATAAAAATTTCTTTAACTATACCCCGGAGGGCTTAAATATATCAGCCCAGAGTTGCCGAAGGCTACCCTGGGCTGATATAAATATCCCCTTTGGGGAATGAAAGAAAAAAACGCTGAATAGTTACGAAATTATTTTAAACACCCAAATTGATAATAGAAAGATAAAAAGCATATTAAGGTAATCCATGAGCGCTCCGCAGTCACGCAAACAAATCATTTTAAAGGATACCCTGCGCCGTTATCGATCCTTTCCCACGGCGGCGGTAAACCACAAAGGCGAAATCCTTATTGCCTATAGGGAGGCGGTTTTTAACGGCAAGTGCCTCCCATTGGATTACGGAGAGCATGGAGTGAAAGGCGATTCTTATATTGCTATACTTCAAATAAGCGGCCTCAAAGTAGGCAAACCCGTCAAACTGTACGACCACCGAAAGACCGGTTCCAACGAACAACACGCGATTTTATCCGGTAATGGCGCCCAACTTTATCTATTCAGCAGACAATGGGGAGGCTGGGAGGGGTCCACCAAAGTCTTTTTTTCCCGTAGCGAGGATGGAGGGAAAAGCTTTGTTGAACGAAAAGAGGTGGTGATCCCGGAGCTTTCTTTTATGGCGTGCTATGGACGGCTCAGAGAAGTGAATGGCCGATTGATCACCCCGGTGTACGGATTTCCCGTGAGCAGCACATCCGAGGGGCGTCGATCCTCTGCGGCGTGGATTGTTTCTGAAAATATGGGAGATGACTGGAAGTTTGGGGGATGGATCAGCAGGGCCAAAAAAAACGGCGCTTCCTTTAACGAAACCGCCATCCTTCCCCTGGGGAAGGGGCGGTGGCTGGCGGCTTTGCGGAGCGCCGATGCTCGCGAGAAGCTCTACCTTTCTTTTTCCAATAATGGACTAAAAAGTTGGAGTGTGCCGGAATATTCGGGCTTTCGAGGTGAGGCCCCGGAGCTGTACCACCTGGGTAACGGCAAGATAGGGCTAACCTACAGAGGGTTCTCAAGATCCGGGAAGTTCAGTTGGAGTTTGAAGATTTCCGGCGATGGTGGGAAAAGCTGGGGAAGACCTAAAAAGTTGAGCGAATATGGCGGATCCCGTTACCACGGCGGGTACGGAGATGTGGCTCCCCTGGGGGACAATCGATGGCTGGGAATTTGCTATGCTCCAGGTCCCACCAAATATCCCGGGATCGAGGGCAGGGTGTTTGCGCTATTGAACAGAGAAAAAAAATAACATCGAACATTGAACGTCGAACAATCAACATCGAAGAATGTATTGTTTTAAAAAAAATCGTAACTACTCAGCCACTACGGCACAAAGACACAAAGAAAAAAATAGGCCATTGAACCACGAATTTCACGAATTAACACGAATTAAAACCTCAAAAAATTTGTGATATCCGTTAAATTAGCTGTTAAACACCGATTTTCACGGAAGTGAAAACCATCATATTTCCCCCCTAAATTTTCCTTGCAGTCCTGCTTGTCTCATATAACACCCTATTTTTTTCTCCTTTACCCCTTCCTTCTTCCTGGTTTATAGCCTGATTTATCAG
>JAJDAS010000276.1 GCA_029261755.1 Nitrospinia bacterium | reverse complement strand
GACACCACAATAATATTTCTTAGAAACCTTGGCAAATTCCATAGGCCCTCCTTTAAGGTTATGAGTTTGTGAGAAAACACATTTTACCTTAACTGAGGGCCTTTTAAACTATTATCATCGAACATCGAAGAAGGTAGATTTTTTAAATCCGTTCATAGTTCTACTATGTTACTTTAAACCTTGCACTTTCGCGGTGGTAGTGAGATAATGTTGCTCACACGAACGAGAAGACTATGTATTTAACTTAACTCACTTCTTAAAACCATAAGGAGAAAAAAAATGGACCCCAAGGCTTGGTCGAAATGGCCAGCCGCTTCAAGGACTACGTGGAAAATTTTTCTGACTTATTTATTTCCTATCGTCGAGACGTAACCGATAAAGCCCACCACTACTTGCACGGCCTAATGCAGGCCGGTCCCCGTAAGAATATGGAACGTATGTGTGAGGTCGTTCCTGACTCTGATCATCAAGCTGTTCAACAATTCATATCTGATTCCCGTTGGGATTCCCAAGCGGTTAAAGACCGTGTAGCCCAAAATACCGATAAGCTAATTGGTAGTTCCAAAGATACATGCCTTTTAATAGACGAAAGCAGTTTTACCAAAAAGGGTAAGATGTCTGTTGGTGTTGCTCGTCAATACCTTGGCCGTTTGGGAAAAGTAGACAACGGTCAAGTGGGTGTGTTCTCCGCTTTGTGTAGCGGTAGCCATGTTGTTCCTGTTAATAGTAGGCTTTACTTGCCTGAAGAGTGGACCAACGATCCTAAACGTTGCCTTGAAGCGAAAGTGCCTGAGGATCAGGTCGTATTCAAGACCAAGGATCAATTGGCGCTGGAAATGGTAGCCCATGCCCAGAAATTGGGTTTGAGGTATGGCTGGGTAGGAACGGACGCCGGATATGGAAAGGGTTTAGGGTTCAGCATGGAGCTGGAAAAGATGAATCAAACCTTTATGGTGGATATTCATTCGGACCAACTGATTTATAATGAGAAGCCTGAGCCACACCTTCCTATCTCACATGGCCGTGGCAGGAAACCCTCGCGCTATCAAATTGACACGAAGGGGATCCGCGTGGACAAGTGGGCGGCTACGCAGCCCAAAAAGTCCTGGCGTAAGGTAACACCGAGAGACTCTACCAAAGGCAAACTAACTTATGAGTCTATAGCGGCTCAGGTCTGGTTGTGGATGAAGGATACGCCGGAGGTTCGCCGCTGGCATTTGGTTGTTCGGCGCAACCCGGATACGGAATCAGATTATAAGTATTCCCTTTCCAATGCTCCGAAAGGTACCAAGCTGAAGCGTCTTGCTTATATGCAAGGCCAGAGGTTTTGGATAGAGAGAAGCTTTGAAGATGGGAAGAGCGAATGTGGAATGGCTGACTATCAAATGCGAGGCTGGATTGGCTGGCACCACCATATGGCGCTTGTACAGATGGCCATGCTTTTTATGCTAAAGGAAAGAATAGAAAATAAAGAGGAGTATCCTCTTCTATCTTACGGAGATATAGAAAGGCTGCTAGCCAAATTTCTTCCCAGGCGCGATATAACAACAGATGAAATTATTCGTCAAGTGAAAAAAAGCCATGACAAGCGCAAAGCGGCAATGGAAAGCGCGGCTCGTGTCCAAGAGAAACGAAAGCGGCAAAAACCGCCCGGCTAAAGTAACATAGTAGAAATAGGTAATCTCAATAAAAATAAATCTGTGCCATCTGTGGTCAAATTTGTTTTGAAGTTAATTTAAATGCTTTCTTTATGGACTTTTAAATGGACAAAAATGACATCTTGGATGGACTAAAACCCATCTGTTTATGCAAATCGATCAAAAAGAAGGTTTTTTTGAAAAAAATATCGGAAGGGGTAAAGACGGTGGCAGACCTGAAAAAGGCTACTGGAGCCGGAACAGGCCCCTGTGGAGGTAAACGATGTACCCCCCGCATCAGTGAGATGGTTCAAAAAGCTTAGCTCCGCGCTGTAAGTTTTTTCGTCCCTCACCCCAGCGAAGCGTTCGTCCGTTCGGCCTTTCTGCCCCTCTGTCTTTTCTATGAAATACCTCTATCTTGCCATAGCGATCTTTGCGGAAGTGACCGCCACCAGCGCCCTGAAAGCCTCCGAAGAGTTCTCCAAAGTTTTTCCAAGTATCATCGTGGTAGTTGGCTACGCGGTGGCTTTTTACTTCATGACCTTGGTTCTAAGGTATATCCCGGTGGGCGTAACCTACGCTATTTGGTCGGGGATGGGCATCGTGTTGGTGGCCATTGTGGCCGCCATTTGGTATAAGCAAATCCCGGATATCCCGGCAGTGGTGGGCATGGCTCTCATCGTTGCGGGAGTGGTGGTAATCAACCTTTTCTCGAAAACTATGAACCATTGAGTTTGGGTGGTTTTACGTGTTGCTTCAAGTTTGTTGAAAATAAAAAAGTTGCTAACACCTAAAAACCTTAATTAGACACAGAAGGACACTGATTGTCTATATATAAAGACAAAAATCATCAAAAATCTGTGCAAATCTGTGTCAAAGAAAGTTTTTTTCAAACAGCTAAAGTGTTACAATTCTTGGGTTTCCTCTTTAACTCCTTTACTCTTTGTGAACAATGAAAAAAAAGCTTTTCTCTGCGTTAAATAATTACGCTTTTAGTTCTTTTTTATCGTTTTTTGGCTCAGTGAGCATCCTTGCCTGATTCAATTATTGCTCAATAACTCTTTTGTTTTCAACATGTTGCAACAACATGGGCAACATTTTGTTTATTTGAAGTTCTAATGACCTAACCTTGGGGAAAGCAGCTACCATATGCTATATTGGATGGCTCATTAATTAACGGGTCGAGAATTTTCTCTCACCCAAAACCTTAAAAATTGGAGATCAGTATGGCTAAGGCATCAGCGCGACATATCCTTGTGGATACGCAGGAACAATGTGAAGAGATCAAAGCAAAGATTGAAAAGGGAACGGCTTTTGCCGAAGCGGCTAAGGAGCATTCTCGGTGCCCTTCCGGGCAGCAGGGGGGAGACCTGGGGGAATTTGGCCCGGGCCAAATGGTCAAGGAATTCGATGATGTGGTTTTCAAGGATGATCTGGGCAAAGTCCACGGCCCGGTTCAAACCCAGTTTGGTTACCATCTCATTGAAATCACCAATCGTAGCGAATAACTCCTATTACAATTCTTAATACCCTGCCCACGAAACACACGAAATAACACGAAAGCAATTCTTTTTTTTTATTTTTTTTCGTGCCCTTTCGTGTGTTTCGTGGGCTAATCCTTTTTTGTTGTGACTTGGGGCTTTTGTGGTAAAACGCCGTACTATGCTTCCCACCAGAATTCCGCTATCATAGTGGAATGATCGAACAATACGTACAAAACCTGAAAAACTGGGACCACTTTAGCGACCATATCGTCCACCACGAGGTGATTCCTCCAATACAAGCCCGCCACGTCAGACTCGATCCCCCGCTCCCCGATCCCTTGCGGGAGGCCTTGAAAAGCACGGGGATTCGGCGTCTGTTCCGACACCAAACCGAGGCCATCACCAAGGCCAGGGATGGCAAAAATGTCCTCATCGCCACACCCACCGCCTCCGGCAAGACCCTGGCTTACAACATCCCGGTGCTGGAAGCCATCTGCAAGGACCCCCAGTCCCGCGCCTTTTACCTTTTTCCCATCAAGGCCCTGGAGCAGGACCAACTGAAAGGTTTTCGCGAATTGGCCTCCGCCGTAGCTGGCAGGGAAATCCGGGTGGAGGTTTACGACGGAGACACCCCGCCGTACCAAAAAAGTAAGATCAAAAACGATCCGCCCCATGTGATCATCACCAACCCGGATATGTTCCACGCGGGTTTTCTCCCCTACCACTCCAACTGGGCCGATTTCTTCAAAAACCTGAAATTCATCGTGGTGGACGAACTCCACACCTATCGCGGCGTCTTCGGTTCCCACATCGCCCAGGTGATCCGACGCATCAATCGCGTGGCGGAGCATTACGGCGGTAAGCCGCAATACATCGCCTGCTCCGCTACCATCGCCAATCCTAAGGAGTTCGCCGCCGAGCTTACCGGACTCCCCTTTGAGGTCATCGACGAAAGTGGCGCGCCCAATCCGGGCAGGCATTTCCTCTTCGTCAACCCCGTCTCCAGTCCCTACACGGAGACGGTTACCCTCATCCGATGGCTTTTGTCCAAGGACCTCAAGGTCATCGCCTTCACCAAATCACGCAAGATCACAGAGTTGATCCACTCCTGGCTGATTCAGCAGAACAAGGAGATCGCTCCCTTCGTCAGTTCCTATCGTGCAGGATTTCTGCCGGAGGAGAGGCGGGAGATCGAAAAAAATCTATTCGAGGGAAAGATCAAGGCGGTGATCTCCACCTCCGCCCTGGAACTGGGAATCGATATCGGTGGATTGGACGCCTGTATTCTGGTGGGATATCCCGGCACCATCATCAACGTCTGGCAGCGTGGGGGCAGGGCAGGGCGAGGTCAAAGGCCCGCCTTGAACGTCCTCATCGCCCAACCGGACGCCCTGGACCAGTACTTCATGAGGAATCCCGAGGATTTCTTTCAGCGCGGATTCGAGAGCGCCGTGCTGGACCCGTACAACACGCAAATCCTGGAGGGCCACCTCCCTTGCGCGGCGTCGGAGCTTCCCCTCACTCCCACCGACCGCTTTTTCTCCTTCGATAAAATTTCTCCGGTTTTGGAGAAGTTAGTCGGCTCCGGGGCATTGCTCCAGGGAGAGGAGAAAGACACCTACTTTTCCGCCAGAAGGCGGCCCCAGCGGTTCGTAGACATCCGTTCCGTGGGAGAGGGCTACACCATCCTGGAGAAGGGCAGCGACCGCGTCATCGGCAAGGTCTCCGGCAGCCGGGTCTTCACGGAATGCCATCCAGGGGCCATCTATCTTCATCGCGCCGTCCAGTATCAGATCCACTCTCTGGATACGGAGTTCAAAAACATCCGGGCGGAAAAGACCAGGGTTCCCTTTTTCACCAAGCCCAAGACCGAAAAGGAGACGGAGATCCTGGAGATCACCGGCACCAAACCGGTGGCCAACTTCATCATTCGCAAAGGGAGACTCAAAGTCACCGAATGTGTGGAGGAGTTCGAGAAGAGGACCATCAACGGACAAAAACTGCTGAGTACCCACGAGTTGAAACTACCTCCCATCACTTACGAAACGGTGGGATTCTGGATCGAGATTGAAAAGGCCATCGAAGAGGCCACCATTACCAACGGTCTCCACTTCATGGGTGGCATCCACGCCGTGGAGCACGGGATCATCTCCCTCTTCCCCCTCTATGCCTTGTGCGACCGCGACGACATCGGCGGCATCTCCACCCCCTTTCACGAACAGGTGGAGAAGGCTGCCATTTTCATCTACGACGGACATCCCGGAGGCGTGGGACTCTGCGAGCGGGGTTTCGATTCCATTGAGAGCTTGTTGGAGTCCACTTTGAAGCTGATAGCCTCCTGCGAATGCGAAACCGGCTGCCCCTCCTGTATCCACTCCCCCAAATGCGGATCGGGCAACAAGCCCCTGGATAAAGAGGCCGCCGAGGAGGTTTTGGAACTACTTTTGGGCGTCAAACCCCTTTCCACCGGAAAGATCCAGGCGAAAGAACCAAAACTCTCCAAACCCAAGCCAAAAAAGGCTTCCGCAGCTCCTAAGCGAAGAATCTGCTTTTTTGATCTGGAGACCCAGCGCGGAGCCGACGAAGTGGGCGGGTGGAAAAACACGCACCTCATGCGCATGTCCGTGGGGGTGGTATACGACAGTATGGAGGAAGCCTTCACCGCTTACCAGGAATCGGAGGTGGAGGCCCTGGTGGAGAAGCTGCGATCTGCCGATCTGGTTGTGGGTTTCAACGTGGTGAAGTTCGATTACACGGTGCTCCAGCCCTACGTGGTCCACGACCTGAAGAAGATACCCACCTTCGACATGCTTGCGGATATTCACAAAAGGTTGGGCTACCGCCTAAGTCTCAATCACCTGGCCCAAAAGACCCTGAAGGCGGAAAAGTCGGCGGACGGACTCCAGGCGCTGAGGTGGTTCAAAGAGGGGAAGATGGAGGAAATTACTCATTATTGCCAAAAAGATGTGGAGATCACCCGCGACATTTTCGAGTTCGGGGTAAAAGAAGGGCACCTTCTATACGAGCGGAAGGGTTGCGGACTGGTAAAGCTACCGTTGGAGTGGCAGGTGGAGGAAATCATTGAAGCATTGAATGATTGAGTAATTGAGAGATTGAGGGGTGAGGTTTTGTTTAAATGGTTCAATGATTCAATGACTTATTGATTCAATGCTTTTCTCGTTTGCTTGACATAAATACCGCATTGGTGAAAGAATATTAAAAACGCCCGGAGGGGTAATGACCAATGACGGCGAAGACAAATGACTATTAATGACGTTTTTTAGTGACGCTTTTCCATTCCCCGCAAGCGAAAAAACCACTCCTTTTTTTAAGTATTCCTAAATTTTCTGAAATAAGCGCCCGTAGCTCAGCTGGATAGAGCAACGGACTTCTAATCCGTAGGTCGCAGGTTCGAATCCTGCCGGGCGCGCCATTTAAAACAAAGGGTTAGCCAATTTGGTTGACCCTTTGTTTTGTTGGTGTGACCGAGATGTGACCAAAACTGTCCAAAAGGTCCACTACCCTCCTTAAGCTATCCGTGGTGTGATGGATATATCGCTTGGTTGTTTTCAGATCTTTGTGTCCCATTAATTTGGCAATGGTATTGATATCCACCCCGGATTGAGCCAAGCGACTCCCAAAAGTATGCCGGAGGTCATGGAATCGGAAATTCTCAATTTCAGCCTCTTTCAAGGCCCGTCTGAAAGATTTCCCAAGCTTGTTTATGTCAATGACCTTATTGGCGTTATTGAAAAAGACCAACTTGGAATTAATAAGCTTGACCTTTGAGCGGCGAACCAGGATATCAAATGGAGCCTTATTTAGAGGAATTGTTCTGGATTCATGGTTCTTTGTTTCATCAATGAAAATCGTTTTCCGAAACAGGTCTACCCTTGACCATTCTAATGAGAGTAATTCCCCGGCCCTCAAGCCAGTATTGGCATCGAAAATAACCACATCATGGAGCCATTCAGGAGCCCACTCCTTTTTACAGACTGATAAAAGCCTTACCTCTTCCTCTAAAGACAACCAACGTTTTCGTTCATTGTTGAGCTTATTCCTATTAACATCTTTCATAGGATTATAACTCAACCATTTCCATTCCTTGACAGCTATACTAAACATCTTAGAAAGCATAGCCAATTCCCGATTTATGGTAGCGGGTTTCCTCTCATCTTTCTGCCTTTTGGCTTTGAACCTAGAAATTCTGTTAGAGTCAATAGAATTCAGAGTTGCATTTTCACCAAAGAACGGCGTAAGAGTGCCAAGGCTACATATATAGCTTTTCTGCATAGATATGGTAACATTTGGAGCATGTTCCGCCATAAACCGATCAGTCATATCTTTAAAGGTTTTCCTTTCACCAGGTTTCTTCTCAAAATACTTACCCTCATGGATGTCCGTCCTGATTTTTGCCTCAATTGCCTGCGCCAGCTTCTTGTTTTTTGTGCCAAGGCTCTTACGTACCCTTCTGCCATTTGGCATTTTGAAGCTAGCCCAATAGATGCCACAAGCCCGTTTATACATTATGACCTCCCTTCCTGGGGCTTGATTCTATAGGCACCTGACACTATTCCTATATTAATATTATACAGGTTATCCATGGCCTTGGGCAATCAGGTTACTTGTGTCTTCTATTTGGTTAGTATTCCTTTTCAAACTACTAAGATGCTGATCAATATCCTGAATATCAAAAAGAATTTTACGGCCTATTTTGATAGATGGGATCTTCCCTTCAGCCGCCCACTCGTAAAGTGTGCTACTTGGCATCCCAAGGTATTGTGAAATTTCTTTCACTGAAAAATACTTTTGCTGTATTGTTGTTTGTTCCATTGTCTATAATTAAATCGTTATGCCAAATCAGGTTTGGCGCTGACCGGGATTGCCACCTAAATTTTGCTTAATTCAATCAAGAGCCCCCTTGCGAACCTTCTTGTATCTTCCCCAGTATGACGCTCAGCATATTTCTGAACTGTCAACTCGTAGAAGGCCGATTTAATGGGGCCTAAAATATCTTGCCTGAACCTTTTGTCGATCTTTTTAAGATATTTCCCATCTGATATGTCGAGTTTCCCGCTTTCTATGTACATGGTATATCCTCTATTAAAAATGTTTAAGACTTCTTGGTTCTGTTGACTCAATTTATAAAATTAACCTAAGAATAACCCTTTCCCATCTGCCCTAAACAACTAAATAAATACCATTTTAACGGCCCCAGACCCGGTGCTATTAAACTATGTCCCAATACGGTAACCCTTATAGCCCTGGCCTAATCTACTGCAATAGTTAAGAATCCTGTGCCAAGGCATAGAATTCCAGCAATTCTTCATTTTTTGACCCTTTCAACCATGCTAATACTGCCCAGAAAGGCTGTTTTAGCATGGTTTTGGGGTCAAAATTCTTGATAATTAAACCTGTATAGGCGCATTGAAAGGTTACAACAATGGTTTCCGCCGCCGTAATCTTTTCCTTGGGTATGTAGGCTTCTTAGGCTTTGGCTTAGGCCCTCTCTTCTTGACCACCCTGCCATCGAAAGGTAAAACCGGACCGCCGTTAAACTCTTTCTGGAACTCTATAAGGGCCTTTCGCATAGCATCATTCATTGCGTTCAACGGCTTTAAGTAACGACTCTTGTTTGGCACATTATCATGGAACCTCATCTTGTATAGATTAAAAAATTCTTTCAGGTCGACCGTATCAAGATCTTTATACAGCCAAGCTTTGATAGGTCCGTACTTCTTCTCGAATCGTGCTTGGTCTAACTCATAGAAGCCAAAATACTTGAAAATCCAAGATAGGTCTTTACGCAAACAGCCAACGGAATTCACTTGATAGTTTGAAAGTAGGCCCCTCTTCAGTAACAACTCAACACGGTTAACGTTTTTACCAGACTCTTTTTTTTGATAAAGCCTCACTTGCTTCGTTCTCCTACTGCCATGGTAGTTCGTAAAACTAATATCATCAGAATCAGGCGGGAACTCGCTGCAATCATCGTAGCCATTTTCCTTCCAACAGTTAAAAATCTTGCGTGCCGATGTCCAGAGCCTTTTCCGTAAGTACTCGAAGTTAATAGAGTCATCCATAGTGAAGTCAAAAGCTATTTCTATTGCTGAAAGTGAAACTTCATAACCGTGGTTAACAGTCAGGCTGTTTAGGATCGCTGAAAGCATTTCATAGTCGAAGCTGTTGTGCATGGAGCTATAAAAATGAATAATTTTATCTGGCAAAAAGGGATGCTGCTTGTAATAGTAAATATTGAAACTTAAATCACTGGTTACCGTGTACTTTGCAAATCGATTATACCCTGACTTTTGGCCATTCTCTGGCATTTCACCAAAGCACTTCCTATAAATAGAAGTCTCTAAAGTCCTTATGACCTCGGGCGTATGGTATATTGAAGTAGAATAGCCACGTGGTTCATTTATACTGAAGCAAATCCGGTCGAACAACACCTTTGTTTTAGTTTCCACAACATACTCCTTAGTTAAAGTTATCAATGATTGTTGGCTCAGCTTAAGCCTTTATTTATACCGGTATATAAAAGAAATGTAGCCTATAAATAATAAACTTATTAAATATATTAAAAGTGTTTTTTAATTAGTATAGTTATTTAAATTAAACATCCATTTAAGCCGATTAATCACCAGTAAAATACATTAAAAATGACTTATTCAAAACTGTTAAATAAATAATTTCTTTTAAATTGCAAGCAAAATACGTATAAAGACTTTTTAAAAAATTACGATCTGCTGCCTCAATTATTCCTATTCTGTAATTTGGTCAAAGATCAATCCTTTTCCCTTAATATAACTAATTTAACTAAATTAACGAATTTTAAACGCTTCAGTAATTTCGTTAAATTCGTTAATTTAGTAAGTTTTTATTTATATTTTATAGACAACCAAATCTCTTTTGGTTTCCCACCGGTCTTTATTTTTTTATAAAAAGTCAAACCACACTCAAGCAAAACATCCAATGCCCTATCTATTTCAGTCTTGCCTTTGTTGTTTTGAAAATAGTGACTTATCTCGGTTCTGGACATTCCGTCTGGTTTTGCATCTAAAATTCTTTTAATTTCATCGGCCAAAGGATCACCAAGATCGTCTCCAAAAATAAATCTGGCTGAATCTTCGCAGTATTTCCAAACGGCGAGGGCAGCTTTCAAATGGACCAGATCAATAACCGGAGACATGTCCAATAGCGCGTATAGGGATGCTAATCTCATAACTTGTGCCTCGGCCCTGGCCGTAACGCTCCCTAATAGTCCTGGCTTTCCTTCCGACAAAGACTCATAGTTCTTACACCAAAGTTCAGTGGCCTCATCGCTTCTTGTTAATTCCCCGACACTTTTGGAATACTTAACCACTTCTTTTAAAGCGGAAAAGAATACATATAAATCTTTCTCACATAGATTGCCCCCCAAAGGTAAGCTTTTTGAGCGCTTGATAAACGCAAAAAGGAAGCGATTGGCGAAGCCATTTGCCATTTCATTGAGATTAAGGCTTTCTTTTAATTCCTTAATCGTGGTGTGTACGATAATTGAAATATGTGAACTGGTCGCTATGGCTGGATTATTTTTTGCCATTGTTGACAAGACACCTGAATCCCAAGCTTTACGAATAGTTGGAGATAGAGTATTGCCACCACGACTTATAACCTTGAGAATGGAAGCAAATTCCTCCTCCAAAATGAGTAAACGTTTGTCTTTTACCCCGTGATCTGTGATGACATTTTGGTAATCAGTGACCAATCCATCTTTTTTTATAGCTTTTTGTTCTTGAATTTGGTCGCGCACCTCCCAAATTAAGCCTTCACCGCTTATTAAGCCGGGTTTTATTCTGGTGGCGTGCCACTCCTGGTCGATTTCTTTTAACAATCTTGAAATATGTCCCCAAGAACTTCCTTTTCTTGCCTTTGCTGACCGACCGCATAAAACAGTAAATAATTTTAAATAATGTTTGCTTGCTTCCACCTTAAAATGGGGTCCCCTGCCAATTATATTTCCAGTAGCTGTCAGTAGTTGAAGGAGCAAGGCCACAGGGTCAGCTTCCGTATGTGGTTCGATAGTTCGCACGATAAAGCCTGCCAAACCATGAAGCGCATCATTGGAAATTGGTCTTGGCCAGTTATTTGCTCTCCTAAAAGTCTCAGCTATTTTTAATTCTGTTTCTTTCTTGGTTTTTTTCATTAGATCCTCTGCTTTTATTTTATTATTGGTAATAGTTTTTGAACTTTATCAACTCTTTATCTTGGAAACCTTTCTATTTTTAGCTCCCCAAACTCTTCAGCCATTTCGATTCGTTTAGAATTCAACACCACAAGTGGATAAATTGTTTCAGCGTGAACTCCCCAAAACGGCTTTACCCTTGGGTGCACCATAATGTTAACTTTCATTAACAATGGTCTGAATAGCTGATGCTGAAAGTGTGCTACCTCAAAAAATGATCGATTTTCTAAATTAAAATTTTTCCGAAAGTGCTTCAGAAATACTTTGAAGGCGACTTTATCAAGTTCCAAATAAAAGTGGTAAAGAGACCCTTTCCATTCACAAACTCCATAAAAGTCGCTTGAATTCCTTTCCTGCCACTTTAATCCGCAGATTCCAATACAGCCTATGAGGCGGTACGCCGCCATCTTTTCTTTAAAGATTTTCTGCTGTCCAATGTCCGGTAAAAAAAGGTTTGTCATAAACCGTTCCTTATAATTTGACGAGATCTTTTATTTAAATTACGGAGTTATTGTGTGGAAAAAGCTCCGAGGAATTATTTTTTAAGAACTCAAGTATCATCATTATTTGTATGTATTTTTGGTAGTATAAAGTTGCTATCTTAAATAGCACTTCAGGTGGGTATTTTGAGATGAACCAACTAAGCAAGGTATCCAATGGCCAAATAAGTTCGTTGTCTTCACTTCTTTGCCATTTTGGGAATTGATTCTTTTGGATTAGTCGTTTAATTTTATTTTTACTTAATCCAGTAACCGCAGAAACCTCTTCAATAGTTATAAAATAATTTTTTTGCATTTTTCTCCTTTCTTGGGAAATAATTTTTTTGCATTTTTACTCTCAACCTATATACAGGTGGCATGGGGATTTTTGTCACTAAGATTCTCTAACCTATTGAATTAAAAGGAAAATCTAAAGGAAAAATCTCAGAATATGACACCAAGAGCGCGGTGACATAATACCAATGGTAAGTTTTGGTGAAAAAATATTTATGAGAAATGATAAAAAGGAGGGCTTGCGGGTGAAGCAAAGGTATGAAGGGAACTATTTTTATTCGTAATATCTTGTATCGACTCTTTTTCCTGTATTTAATAGTGGTTCGTAAAGGGAGGGGCAATCATTTTCTTCTTCAAATTGCTTAAGAGATTCTTCAGCTTTATTAATTAATTTAATTTCTGAAATATATTTCTTGGTTTCGTCTCCCTTCAGATAAAATTTTCCAAGTTTGAGATTTTTAAGTTGATAATTCCCTTTTGCGTCTTTTATGCACACGTTGCACTGAATTGGTTTTATTTCTGGAAGTCCTAATTTTGTAAAAAGTAAACCGTTTAACCTTTTAACTTGTGATTTCAATTTATCTGGTATTTTGCAGCCTTTAAAAATAATGCCTTCAGTTTTATTTTTCAGAAGTTTTTCAAAGAGTTCCCATAAAACTTTATTTCCCCCGAAAAGTTCGCCTTTTCCAAACGCTTTTAATCTTTTGGGGGTTTTATCTTTTAACCATACACTTAAAATATCATCTGCATGAAGTACAATTGTTATTTTATCGTTTGATTCTACGTGCTCTTTTAAATTTATTATTAATTCTTCCTGTTCTTCTTTATTTAATAATGTTCCTGTTCGGTTAGCCTCGACAGGTGTTTCTTTTTGACCCACAAAATATTCTCTATAAATCTCTTCCATCTTATCTTCTTTTTCTTCCATACTTAAATCTTTCCTAAACCAAATCGGATGAAGCTTTTTCATAATCTTCCAGTAGGGTTCTGCGGGGAAAACCCTCATTACCTTTTCATCATTATTAAATCTTCCTATATCAGAATTTACAGTTTTCCTCTCAAAAAAAACACTAGATTCATTAACCTCCGACCATTTTACGCCTGGGGAACAACCTTTTGGCCCAAAATATTCATATTCACTCAAGATTATTGATTTCCACATCGGTCCATCATTAAGATATGATTCATATCTTTTATATTCATAATCATCATATTTTCCTGTAGACATTTCATGTTTTACCTTTTTGTATTCCTCTTTATATACGCTAATTAGCAATTCTTTTAGCTTATTGCTTTTTATTTCTTCTCCTTCACAAAACTCCCTTTCCTTTTCTTTTATCTGTTCTATCTGTTGCCATAAAGTCAATTTATCATTGATCCATATTTGGTGAAGAGAACTTAAAACGTTCCAATATAGTTGTGGTTTTTTTAAACTTATTAATTTGATTTTATCTTTTAAGTCGATAAACCTTATTTCTTTTGAGTTGAATCTGAGTGTTTTTGAAGCCAGTCTAAGAGATATTACTTTATCATCTTCATGATAACTTACATTGCCGTTTACACTATCTAATATAGTGCCATAAAGAAGCGACGTACGAGTGGAAAGTATTTCTGTATACGCTAAGTCAACGGAGCTGTAAACTAAAACATTATTTCCTATCAATCTTTCTGGAAGTTTATAATAATTATTTTTTGGGATTTTGCCGCTCTTAAGCAAAAACATATTATGCTTCCCCTTTACCAATTCATCTATCACCTTATCAAATGTGTCACGGTTTATCTTATTCATTTTCTTTCCAATAAAAAAAATTGAAAATATTTGGGGCTATCCAACTCCAAAAGCCCGCCTTTCCTCTATATCAATTCCCAATTCCTCAGACGCCTTGATTGGATTATACGAATACCTCCACAATACCTTTGATGCTTATGCCCTTGGTCCTAAAGTACGCTTGATGCCACCACCCCGGTACTGCGCGATTGACAAAAAAAGTGCCAGCGAATAGCTGAACGCCCCACTGTTCCACCACAGTTCTTTCATTTTACTTGAACTTGAATACTAAGTTTCATGTAAAGGTTAGGATTGGGCCAAAATTCTTTGATTTTTCATAAAATCCTTTGTCCCAACAGGGCGCATCAATCATCCTCGCCCCTATGTGAAGTTGCGTCTTCGTCCACCCAGTTCCCTTCCTCCCAAACCATACCTTGCCTACCAGTAACTTTGCGTGTTGGCCCAGATCGATAAAGTTTACAACTCTTAGGTCCGTAACAAAAGGTTTCAAAGCGGTACTTTTTCCCTGAAGGTTTCCAATGATCAACCGTGATCTCAACCGGCATCTTACAACCCCAAATACAGGCAAGACATTTCGTCCCATAAGTTTTAGCATCCAAACGCCTATGCCCACGTTCCCGATATGTCGGTAGATCAGGTGGTACTCCAGTGTATGGCGGTCCAGTGGGAATGGCGTTATTTAAGTTCATTTCAATTTTTATCCCACTTGTTTTGTAAAATTGGGCATCTTCAAGCCTCGTGTCATCAACCGTGAGTGAGAGGCCGCTCACTTTCATACCGGCACAAAATTGATGTTTCTCATGTGCGCCCTTCCCGACCGCAATTATAAATTCTCCCGTTTCGTTTCCACAAGTGCCATTCATATGAAGGTTATAGCCTTGATAGCTATGCTGTCTCTCATCAAAAGACCGCATGAGACGAATCCGGGGCTGAATGCCCATAATTTGACCGGACCAAGGTACTTTCTCTAATTTAACTTTTGTTCCCGCCATTAGCTTCATTCCTTAATCTAAGCGAAATCTCTAAAAAACCGTTATATTTCAGTAGTTTAAGACATTTTTGGGCTTGACACCTAACGAATTTTATTATATAATAATTATATATAATATTAATAAAATAATAGTTCAATTATGACTATTTTTTGCCCGTGATTCAACAGCCTAAAAAATTACCTGAACCGCCAACACCCCACATAAATACCTCTCAGTCAGATTTCTCTCCCTCGAATATTAAAAAGCTCATTTTATCATCAATCAGCAATAATGAACTAAAAAAAATTGTCCAGGAGCTGGATATAAAAAATGTGGACCTACGCATAAACGATCCCATGCGGACACGGCTTTTAAGATCAAGAAAGACCAATGTTCAAAACCTTTTGGAGTTCTCCAAAGAATGGCAAGTAAAAAGTGCTTTGGATCAATTAGGAATTCCAAGTAAAGGCAGAAAAAAGAGGCTTATTAAGAAGCTCCTAAAATTAATAAAGGACAAGCAGTTAGCAAAAGTAACTCTTGATCATCCCCAAAAAAGTGGAAATTTTGTTGCTCTCGATTTTGAGACTGCCAATCGATATCGAGATAGTGCTTGTTCCGTGGCTTTGGTCAAAGTCAAATCTTGGAGAATTATTCAAACAGAATATCTCTTAATTAGGCCACCAAAAAGATTCTTCGAGTTTGCAAATATTCACGGCATCAAGTGGCATATGGTGGCCCAAGCTCCAAGCTTTAGGCAAATTTGGCCAAGTTTGGAAGACCTTTTTGACGGGGCCGATTTTTTGGCCGCTCATAATGCTCCCTTTGACCGCTCTGTTTTAAAAGCTTGTTGCGAAGCTTCAAATATTCAGCCCCCCAAAATCCCTTTCCTTTGCACCGTTCGATTAGCAAGAAAAAAATGGGGCATATATCCAACAAGGCTACCCAATGTTTGTGAGTTTTTAAAAATACACTTACAGCACCATAATGCATTATCAGATGCAGTGGCGTGCGCTAAAATCGTAATTGCGGCTTCCAAATATCGAAAACGCTAAGGAAATTAACAATGGCCGGAAACCATAACCATCCTAAGAAAGGGTCGTTTATTCAAGTCGAACCTTTTCGCAAATTTAAGGATATCCGTAAAATCCGGTCAATACTGAAAGGCACTACCAGGGACCGGCTTATTTTTGACCTTGGAATAAACACGAACCTTAGAGCCAAAGATTTAATAAGCATTGAAGTGGGGATGGTTAGATATTTAAAACCGGGGCAAGACCTTTTATTGAAAGAATCCAAAACGAGGACAACCAGGTCCATTACACTTAATCATGCTTGTTATAGGTCCATAAAAAGGCACTTGAAATCTGAGGCAATGAGGGAGGCCACGGATGAAGATTATCTCTTTCAGTCCAGAAAAGGAAAGGAAAAGCTTAGAACCAATACTTTGACCGCCCTTGTGAAAACATGGGCTTGGAAAGCTGATATTGAAGGGAATTTCGGGAGTCATTCTTTGAGGAAGACTTTTGGCTACATACATCGTATTTATTGGGAGACGGACATACCGACTTTGATGGAAATTTTTAACCATAGTAATCAAAGGCAAACTCTGCGGTATCTTTGCGTTCAACCAAAAGAAATAAAAAGCGTTTATATGAAAGAAATCTAATTTACGGTTAAATATTACTGGGCAACGTTGGTCAAATTTGGAAGTTTGCGTCATGGACATAATCTCAAAAGAGAAAGCAATCCATAAAAAGGCGGTGGCTATTGATGCTGAAACTTACGAATCTGATGACATGACCAATAAACGAGTCATTCAAATATTTGGAACATTCAGCAGGATTCTTAAAGGCCGGAAAAAAATAAAAAAGACAAAAAAAGAAAAGGAATTAAGGAGTCTCTGTGAGTTTGTAAAAGAAATGATTGTTCATGAGTTAATCAAAAGTCCTGGGAAAATCATGAAATCTGAAAATGCTTTCGACAAATGGCATGAAAAGCAAACCAAGGATCTCATCTTAAATTGTCCCATAACATGGAAGCATGGGAAGAAGCTTACCATTGGCATGGCCCAAAAAATGATTAACCTCGTTTGTAAAGACCTATGGGCTTTGAATTTTGCTTCTGA
>JAJDAS010000275.1 GCA_029261755.1 Nitrospinia bacterium | reverse complement strand
ATTCCTTCTACCGCCATAATGAGAGCCTTTGTATCTTTTGCCACCAAGTCGATGACTCCCAGCTTTTTCGCCTCGGTTTCCGAAATGGAAACGCTCTTTCTCACCGCTAACTCCGCCCAGTAGGCGTTGCGGCCACGCTTTTCGGCAATGGAACGGATATAGGACACTGCATCGTTCTCTACCTTGGCGGACATATGCTCGTCCATCTTCTGGCCTCCCATGGCCACGGGATGGGCGGCGCCGATGCTGGTTCCGGGGGCCATGGCTGCGATATGTCCGGCATAGGTGATGAAGGTCCCGGCGGAGGCCGCCCTGGAGCCGTCCGGTGAAACAAAAATGGCTACCGGCACGGGCGAACCCAGGATCTCCTTTACAATCAATCTCATAGAGGTATCCAGGCCACCCGGGGTGTCCATTTCAATGATGACGAAGGCATCCCCATTTTGCGCCGCCCTCCCTATCTCCGTGGTCACATATTCCGCAACAGCAGGGTTGATAGCTCCTTCAATCTTGAGCATAATAATTCTGTCGGAATCCTGAGCCTGGCTCAAGGAAAACACGAATAGAAAAATCGGTATGGTTAAAAGCCAAAATATCTTCTTCATGGCATTTGTAAAAAAAGTCAACGAGGGAACACCCTCAAAAATTAAAATGATCTAACCGGCAGCTCCACAAAATAAACCGATTCACCTGAATTATTCTATCCGCCAGTTTCTTCCTCTTATTATAATGGTGATGTTTGTAAAAGCAAATAGGTTTTTCAATTTTCAAAATCTCTTCGTGCAAATTTCTCTTTGCAGCATCAAACCATTTTCTGCTACAAACCACCGGAAAGCTACCATTCCAAGGTTTCAAAAAACCGGCCCAACCCGACATAGGGTTGAAAAATTCAATAATTCAATGTTTTCAATATTCTTCGGTTAAATTTTCTATTGCTAATGCGTTCATTTTGTAGTAACCTTCTCTTTGTTTTAGCGGACGTTGTATTTTCTGAATAAAGTTCCTCAGCTTTGGTAATAACGCTCTGTCTAAATGGAATTACATTACGAGGGGAGGTGAGCCATCATGGCAGAGCGTGAAACTGGAGTTGTTAAATGGTTTAGTGCCAGCAAAGGTTACGGATTTATTACGCGGGACGAAAACGGCAGTGATGTTTTCGTGCATTTTAGCGCAGTCAGTGGCGATGGATATCGATCCTTAGACGAAGGTCAAAGGGTTGAATTTATCGTTACAGAAGGAAACAAAGGCCCCCAGGCCACGGAAGTTACCGTCCTTGGTTAGAAAAACTTAACTGAATACAAAAGCGCGGCGCATCAGTTCGATACGCCGCGCTTTTTTTGTGGTTACCATCAATTGCAGGCGTTTGCTATTCCGCTTACTGGCCATTGAAGGTTTCATATTGGTATTTTTCGCTTTCAGGATTACATAACGACATCTCCGGCCTTGATGCCTTGAGCCTTTAACCACTCCAGCACTTCCGTCTTTTTCAAAAGAATTTTATCCGGTGGGATTTCACCGTTTTTCACGAACTGGAGAAGCCGATCCATGGGGATCTTGCGTTCGAAGGATAGGTCCAAAAGATCAACAATCTCTCTATTCTGAGGGATGGTCTTGATGTTAAAAATCGAGGCCCCAAATTCATCCACCACCTTTTTGCACTTAATAATAAAATCTTTGGGAGCCGGGAGAATCAGATACCGGTCATCCACTTGTTGATCCTCGGTCTTTATCAACTTAAGAGATATGAGCGACTCGATAACCAGCTCTGTAATGTATTTGGAAATAGAAAGAATTTCGGAAATAGTATTAACGGCTTGTCTCCGCGACAGCGATCCCTGTTCTCCATCCCCAGCCTCCCCTAAACCCTTTTTCCATGACATATAACTAAGCATGAGACAAATGCTCATGCTTAAATTTGGAGTAATGCCGGGTTTGATATTGTGTTTAAGGTCAGCCAGCTTGACGCTTAGCGACTTGGCCAGGGTAACGATGGTTTCCGGCGAATGGCTGAAGACCCAATCCATATCTCCGGCATTGAGGACAAGGGTTTCCGTCTTTTCAAGAGCCTTGGCATTATCAGAAGCCACCGATTTCGCGGTAAAAGCAGATTCTCCAAACATTTCTCCCTTTTCCAAAACCCCGAGGGTGAGGGTTGTAGCGTTGGCCGTTTTTGTGATGGCCACTTTTCCCTCCAGAATGACAAAAATCTCGGAACATTGGTCACCTTCCCTATAAATAACCTCCCCTTGCTCAAATTTTTTTCTCCGGAACAGTTCCTGTTTTTTCTGCTTTTTCAGATGGCAAACCAGTTTGCTGTTCCCGATTTCGATATTTGATTGGTTTTCCAGCCTTGCCGTCTTATGGGCTTCCAGTAGCTGCCCGTTTAGCTTGGTTCCGTTGGAACTGTTCAGGTCAGTTATGTAAAAAAAACCGTCCTCATAGGTAATAACAACATGTTTACCGGATACCAGAGGGTCGGCCAGGATGAAGTCGTTCCCTAGGCCTTCTCCCCTCCCTATATGGAATTTAGCGGTACCGATGACAACTTGTTCCCGTTTTTGGTCAAACCGATTCACCAAAAGGGTCGCTGTGGGGAGGGACTTGGCAAAGGGATCCTGGGTGGAACCCATCATTATTGTTTTTTCAATATCTCCGTTTGACATGGTCTCTTTATAATCGGGAAAAAATTCTTAATGATTTTACCGTTATCCACCTCCGGTAGCAATGGCGCTGCAAGGTTTTCAAGGTAACCATTGTGGCTCTTATCCCAAACAAACTATTTCCCACCCGAAGCGGAAACATCTCCTCGCTTGACGTGGAAATTAATGGGAAGTCCCTGTAATTTAAAGCAAATTTATGGTACCGTAAAGAAGCTGTTTGTTCAAAGTTAACAAGGGATTGCAGGTATGGAAAAGAAATATTATCCGGCTGGACAGATCATCTACAAGGAAGATTCCTCGGACCATGCCGCCTTTTTAATTATACGGGGCAAGGTTAAAGAGTACCGAACTTTTAAGAAGCAGGAAATCCACATTGCCAGCTACGGGAAGGGGAGTATTTTTGGAGAAAGGGCTGTCCTTACCAATACCAGACGTGAATCCGCCGCCATCGCACTTAAGAACACAGAGGTCCTGGTTTACAGCTCTAAAAATCTCTCCAAATTCTTTGAAAAATCTCCACCAATTATAAAAGTCATTATCAGTTCCTTAAGCAAGCGGACAAAGGCGCTGGGCGAGACAGTTCAGACCTCTCCTGATGCAAAAACTTTTACCGCAGTATCTAAAATGCTAGTCCTTCTTTTTGATGCGGCGCCGGGACACAAGATTAAAAAAGAGGTGGCAATCAGAAAGATCAAAAAGGTTCTCAATGTTTCCCTTTTTGAAATCGAGCAGATCATCAGAAAATTGATCGCGCTTCAACTCATCCAATCCTTTTCAAAAAAAGGCGTCACCTTCCTCCATTGCAGCCACCTGGATCAGTTTATGAACGAATTAAAGGCCGTGCTAGACAAATTCGGAGATTCCATCTTCAAAAGCATTACACCCATGAGTGATAGAGACCTCTGTCCGCTTTCCGAAATTGCCGAGGAGTTTGGTCTTGACCCAACCGACATTGCTGGAAAAATTGCAGACGGCAGCCTACCCAGGGAATTCTGTTTTTTTAACAGGGAGGAAGTGGAGGATTTGAATTTATAGCTACAATCTCTTGCCAAATAATAAAAAAGCCCATCCCGAAAATTTCGGAATGGGCTTTTTTTTTCAGATTATTTTAATGCCTTATTGGTTCCAGTTTCTTAATACGCCTACGAAAAATTCTTCTTCTGAGACCTGGCGAAAAGCAGCTGCGCGATGATCAAGATAAAAGCCACCACGCCCGGATACACATAGATCTCGTTTCCAACGGAGGGTTCCAGCAGCAACCAGTACCAACTGGTCATGGTATGTTTGCTACCCTTCTCCAGGTTGGAGCCGTCCCAGTTGGCCAAGGCGAAGGGAATGAATTTTCCTTCCGTAATTTGGATGTCGTTTTCGACATCCGTCTTGAGGTTTCGGGTCACCAGGACCTTCCATGTTCCCTTGCTATATTCTCCCACGGCGGTAAAACCGGATTTATCAGCAGGACGTTCCTTCTTCTTGCCGAAACCGGTTGCGTCATATATGGCCGCCACATTTCTTTTTTCTTTGGAACCGGCGCCCCAGTAAAGGATGTTGACTCCCATCTCTTTATCGCCATGCCCGAAATAAGGTTTTTTGGGGTTCTGGGTGAAATCTTCCAGTTTCTGAGGCATTTGAATTGCTAAGGCGTCCTGGTTCAATTCCCCTCCCTCACTCAGTTTTTCCACCACTGCATCACCAACAATGCTGCCGGTACGGTCGTCCCATTCCAAGAGGAAGGCAATTTTATCTTTATCAAAGAGGGCTTTTACGAGAACAGTGGAGTTGGTTGGCAAGAAAAACCGGTCTTTAGCAATGATTTGTGGTACCAGAGGGAAAACCCTTCCTTCCGAAGTATCCCACTTGGGGTCTTTAATTTCCGTTGGAACAGAGTCGGTAGTGGTTGCTTTAATAACTTTTTTCCCTTCCACGACTTTTTTGGTGGTGTCAGCCAAAGATACAGCATAATTGGCTACATGCCATCGTTCTTCGTTGGTGAGGGCCTTGGTTCCCTTGGTGAAAGAGGGCATGGGAGTTCCGGGAATTCCGGCTGTGACCCTGCTATAGATGTCCTTTGCCGAGGAACCGGATCTGAAGGTCCATGGCTGGGTAAGATTTCTTGGCCAGACGCGCTTTTCAAAAATATCATCCTTGAGAGCTTTCATACCATCGCCCCGGCCGTCTTCTCCATGGCACTCGTTGCACTGGGCCTTTTTCAAGAATATCTCTTTTCCTTTGGCAATGCTGTCCGGTGAAGTAGGCACTTCACCGCTAAAATCGACGGATTCCGCACCGGTTTCTTCAAACATACCTTGGGCCAGCACTTTAATATAAGCAATGACGTCCCAACGCTCATTTTCTTTTAGTACATCCGACCAACCAGGCATGGAAGTTCCAGGCATGCCGTCGGAAATCATACGGAAAAGGTTTTCATCCGTAGGCATATTGTCGAGCTTGGTGGTTGTGTATTTAAACATTGCATCTGCGAAACTCCGGGGAGGAGGGTTCACAAAGTCCCCTGCGGGACCGTCTCCTTCCCCTTCTTCGCCGTGGCACCACCAACAACGTTTGTTATAAATCTTTTTGCCGTTATCAGCATTTCCAGCCGCAGCCTGTGCGGAAGTGGCGCTTCCTGTTATGAGCAATGCAGCCAGGATAAGGAACAAAGTTTTTTTAATTTGGATCATTTTTTCTAATTCCCCATTTTCAGGTTTTTCTTACATTTACATAACTCTAGGACTATGGCCGGTGTAATCATAAAGAAATAGAATAACTTGCCAGATCTCTTTTTCGGTGAGAAAATCTTTCCAAATAGGCATGGCAGAAAGCCAAGGTGTCGCCTCCTTGGAAAGTCCGGGACCACCGGTGGCGATCCTCCAGAAGAGGTAGGACTCCTGAAGCTGAGCTATGGTTCCTACGTCTTGGAAGTTGGCCGGGACAGGAAAATATCCGTGATAGTAATGTCCTCTTCCGGCCAGTTTATCACCGTGGCAGTAAAAACAATTTTTGTAATAAACAATTCCGCCCTGCTTAACATTCTCCGCAAAATTCTCCTTGTCGTCTCGATAAGGGTTGGTTACGGTAAGGATATTAATGGTTTTATTATAGGCGGAAATGGTGGAAGGAGGCGCAGGGTGAATGGACCTAAGTTCCACAGGCGAGTCAAATGAAGGCTTGATGGACTCGTAAGTCACTCCGGCTCCCACTGCGGAAACCAACAAAATTACAACCATTCTCACTAACACCATGGAGGATTTCCCGTAAACCGCCCGAATGGGGGCCATGAGTTCCTCTTTCGTTTCCTCGGAAAAGGTGAAAACAGTTAAAACACCCACAACCACAAAAAACATGTAAACCTTCATGAGGCTGGTGGGTACCACGGGCCAAGTTCCGTGGTGGAGCTGGCTTCCAAGATAAGGGATACCTTGAGAAATGATTGCATATCCCGCCAATATGGCAATGACAGCTTGAACTAGTTTCATATTTGGAGTCTCCTAAAAATAACCACAGAGGTCGCCACGATAATGTTTATAACAATTTTTTTTACAAAAAAGAATTCAAATTTTCTTAATTAGCCGCCGGAAGAATCAGCGCCCTCTGCTTTTCCCGCTTCTTCAGCAGCCGGTGCTTCTCCAGCTTCTTCTACCGGAGCGATCTCAGCTACGGGGACTGCCCCACCTTTGGAGTCTGCCAGGAATGCAACAATCATTTCCAATTCCTTGGCTGTCATCGCTTCCCCAAGGTCGGCAGGCATCATGTCGGGGTCAAACCCTTCCGGGATAAAAGCATTGGGGTCCATAATGGCCTGGCGGATATAGTCAGATGCCGACATCCCTTCCACTCGAGTGGCAGCAACGGTACCCATATCTTTCAGCGGTGGACCCATGTCTCCTTCTTCACTCAGTACTACATGGCACATACCGCATCCATGTTTCGTAATGGCTTCTTCCGCAGTGGCCGCGCTGGAAGGGGCAGGAGCTTCTTCCTCTGTAGCAGCAGCATCACCTGAAGGAATGGAAACCGTGACTTCCACACCGGAAGAGGATTGCAAGTAAGCAATAACCGCGTTTAATTCGGCTTCATTCAACCCAATGGATCCCTTACTCACGTCCGGCATGGGGCTCACCGAGTCGTTGGTGCCCGGCTTTCCAAAGCCTGGGACCACGTAAGCGGACGTGTCCACCAGGGACTCCCGAAGGTATTCGCCGCTGTCCGTTGCTTTTCCTTTGTAACCGTCACCTTTAATTATGTCCGCAGCTCTGGCGCCAATTCCATCAAGCAGGGGGGCTCTTAGCAGAGCATTGTGGCAAAGAGTACAGGTCCCTTTACCACTGAATATTTTGCCCCCAAGGGTAATAAAGTCATCCATGCTCATCTCGCCGGAAATAACGGCCTCTTTAGGAGGCGATTCGGGAATAATGGGTGGAATGGCATAGTTGGCAAACCCGGAAAAAGAAGCCAAAAGCACGAAACTGAAAGCGATTATTTTTAGAAAATTACCCATATGAACCTCTTAAAATAGGTTTTTTATTTCAATAAACAAAATATATAAATCCCATTTCTCGCAATGAGAAACTTTAAAAGAATCCTACCACAAACCTGAAATCACAAATCTAAAATGTTTTTTAGGCCTTCACTGCTTTTTTGGAAGCAAAGGCGCTCAGCCAGAAAACGAATATAACCAAGGCCATGAAAATGACTACCGTAAGAGACACCATATTTGCGGCATACCCCAGCGTGGGAGTGAAGGCATCAGGAGAGTTATCTCTGAAAACGGTATATACATGCCAATGCTGGCGAATGGCGGACCTACAATAGCCCATTAGCCCCATAAGCCAGGTAAAAGATACAGCAAGAACAAACAAAGCGTATTGACTCCTCACCGGCATCTTGCCCCATTGCAATTCCCCAACCTGCTTGGGATTTTTATACATGAAGGCTTCGATGATGCTGCAAATGATGACTACCAGCAGAGTGGTGAAAACCTGCGGTACGGAAAGCCCAATTCTTACACCGGCGGGAATGAGATAGCCGTAAACACCCAGCCATATGATGTTGGCAACGCCCGCTACGTATAGTCCTACAATGAGTCCGTTACCCAAAGGTGCCCAAGAAACGGTGGATTCAATATTGCTACGTCGATAAAGTTGGAAACTCAGGAAAGTAGCCAAAATCATAATATTAACTGCCGTGTTCTTGGCAGACATAACCCCTAACACCCCAAGAACCGGATGATGGGTACCGCCAACCAGGGTTTGTTCATGGGAGGTCATTACCAGAGTATGCGGAGTAAACCAGATCAGAAAACAGAACACCACCGCCGTGGCGATGTACTTAACATAAGGAGTATAACGTTTGGCCCCTTCGGAGCGGCCCATACCGCACCAGAGGTAGTAGTTACACGAAAGGAAGATAGCTCCAATCAACACGGCCTGAATAATAAAGAGCCATGCGAAAACGCCGCCCATGAGGGTGATTCCCATTTGCTGGCTATAGGAGTAAACTTCCGCAGTGAGCCAGTAACCGGCGAAAGGCAAAGGCAAGAGCCCCACGATACAAATGATATTAGCCGTATAGCCCATCCAGTCATAATGCGCCTTATCTTCCTGTGCTTTGGCGCTAATAAATTTGTAGGCTGCATAGGCCCCAACAATGGAGCCGCCGTAGGCGATATTCGCGATGAATCGGTGCAAGTTCACAGGATTCCACAAGAACCCTTTGATGCACGCCCAAACGTTCCCGGCAAAGACACCCGTTTCAAGGTCTATTCCCGATGGCGCCATCATGAAGGTAACCCAGGAGTTGGAAAGCACCATTAAGGTCATTCCGAAGACATTCAGCATAAGGCCACAAGTCAAGTGTACCCATTTTTTGTTTCCACCGTCGTCCAGGGCGTTCCAGCCGTAATAATAAACATAAAGGAAAAAGCTTTCCCCGAAAAAGAGGAGGGCGTAAATGATCATAGTATCACCGAAAATACCCGCCATATATTTGAAGAAGTCAGGGTAAAAACCGATGAGCATAAAGGCAAGAACACCACCAAAGCTGGCGGTAAGGGAAAAGGCCGTCATGGCTATCTTGATAAATTCGTACGCCATTTTGTCATAACGTCTGTCTCCGCCCAAATGCCCCATCAACTCAATGATCAAAACAAAGATGGGCACTCCCAGAACAAAAGCTGCAAAATAGAGGTGAAGCTGGGAGACGATCCAGATGGCAGCCCTGCTGTTGAAGGCATATTGGGGATAATCCTTCTCTTCCAGTTTCGGGGCAGGGGGGTAAGGAGATTCTTCTTCGGCGGTTTCACCGCCTTCGGCTGCGGGGGCCGCTTCTTCACTGGCCCAACTAGCGTCAGGTGAGAGGAATGATCCTTCAAACCCGGAAAAATGGAGCGTAAAAGCGGTAAAGATAATGGCAGGAAAGAGCCATATCTTGTTTTTGAGCAATGTTTGTAAAAATCCCATTAATTTCTCTCCCAAATTCTTTTGATTTTTAGGAAATTTTTCCTTCAAGATTGTGCAGAAAGAATAAAGGCCAAAATCATAACAAATGGCATTATAGGAGTCAAGTTCTCTCTGCATCTAAACATTAAAAACTAGCCAAATATATTTGGGATTTTTCTGAACAAAACAAGAGAACTGCGAATTTCTGTAAATTCAAGCCTTTGGACTTCAAGATAAGTAGAAGTAGCACTTCAAATTATCAAGATAATAAGGAAGTATTACTTCCAAAGATCCGCTGTTTGGAAACGAAGATAAGAGTGAAAGGTGGAGTCACCATTCTCCCAGTTGATGATTATTGCAAAAAGCTTTAAGGGGGAAATTATTTAAAAATCCTCGAAGGAGCCAAATCCCACGCCTTCCCCCGCAAATCCGAGGGAGGGTGAATGCCAAAAAAGTTGCAAAGGGTGGGGAAAATGTCCAGAAGGTGAGGTTTTTTCAACTCTACTTTTTTATTAATCAGAAGAAAACCCGGAACCTGGGAGGGGTCCAGGGAATCGTTTCCACCGCTCCCTTTTCGGGATTTTGCCACCAGAACTTTCGGTGGAATTCCTCCCAGCGAGGTTTGCAAAGAAACTTCATAACCCTTGTTGGTTGCAAGGCGTAAATCGGGAACCGTCCGCTCGTCAAAATCGGAATAGATTTCCTCCCGCTTATAGACCTTGAATACCGGACGCTCCCCCGTTTCCTCATCGGTGAACGCTTCCAGCTTTTTGATGATCTCGCTTTGGACCCATTCCACTTCCTCCGGGGAAACGATTCCATTTTTTTCTCTCTCCTGAAGATTGAGATAGATACCGCCAAAACCCAGCGCGTAAGCCTTGGTATGGCTCCAGTCCACATTGTCCCAGAACCGGCCGTTCCCCATGAGGTCTTCCATGGTCCTCATAGATCCTTTTTCCGAAGTCAGGACCATGAAGCCGTTTTCCACCAGCCATCGATTAATATTCATCGACTTATGGACGGGGGCAATCCCGTGGCTGGAGAGAACCATGAAAATGGTATTGGCTTCCAGCTTTTTCATGGTCTTGCCCACTATTTTATCCATTCGGATATAGGCATCCCGGAGAGCATTGCCATTTTCCGGCTGATTTGCTTCCCCCTGCCATCCAAAAGCTTGGCCGGCCTCATCCGTGAAATCAAAAACCTGGATAAACAGCCGGGTCTGTTTGTCATCCAGGAAAATATATAGCATCTCTTCCAGTTTGCCTACGGAAAAATAAAGATCTTGTAGAAAGGTGGCTTCATCCACCAAGCCATCGGCCAGGGCCGCTCCACTTCCCAATCGCCCAATGGTTGGGAACAGGCCAAAACGCTCAAAAAGCGACTTCGCGTGATCCTGGGGATGGGAAATCTTCATGGGAGCGTGCTCCGGGTTCACATGGATGGGAGGCATATAAAGCTTCACATGGGGTTTCAGGGCCAGGAGTTTGAACCTAGACATCCCCCTCAATCGGAACGCCGGGTTGAACTCAAAATCGAAGGCAAACCAATTGCTCCACTGGCCCACCTGGAGAGTCTCCATTTTATCGGCGGCTTCGATGGTGAGGTAATCGGTTCCTTCTTTGACCAAAGTCAGTGGAAGGTGAACTGGTTTGGATTCCTGAAAAAGTTTGTTTTGCGGACCAAAAATGTAGGTCTCCGTTTTTCCTCCTTCAAATTTCAAGGAGATGACCTTGCCACCTCTCTCCGTATCGCGTACTCCTTCCGATCCGGAGGCGTCCGTAAAGTAGGAATAGGTCCCCAAACTCCCTCGGATATCCGGCGTACCCCTACCGCCCAGAATCTGCCCCTCTTCCACATTGGGGGCGGGAAAAGTGGCCGGAACCCGGACAATGTGCGTTTTGATTTGGTTTTCTCCGGCAATTTCCCACAAAGCCCTTCCTTTTCTCTTATTAAAGGTTGTGGGTAACTGCTCCGGAACATTACTTTTGATTTGGTAGTAGGCCGAGTAACCGATAAAAACCAGGGCAACGGTTATCACAGTCACAGAAACCATGTCGTTCAGCTTCAAAAGTCTTCTTGCGAACAAAAATAGACATCCAAGAACCAAAGATAAAATTGTTGAAAAAATGATTGCGTTGTTTGCTCCAAAGAATAGGTCCTTTTTCCCCTCTTTTGTCAGGGGGTAGCCAAGAAAATAGGTTTGGGGGTCCCTGTCAAAAGAATCGACAATGCCGGTTTGGCCGGGATCTTTGCCAGTGGCAAAGGAAGCCCAGGCAACCAGAGATTGAGGAGGATTGGTGGTCCCCAGTGGAGAGAAACTCCCCTGTTCTTTGAGAAGCGCCAGATTGGGAAGCAAGCCCTGCTGCATCCATTTTTTGGTCAAAACCGGGTCCGCGCCGTCGAATCCCAGAATCACCACCTTGGTTTCTTGCCCACTTTCCACCGGAATGGTATAAAAGAGCATGGGAACGGCAAAAAAGAGTACGAACAAAAGCTTAAAAATCCCGGGAGACCGCCTGAAGGCTGGTTTTCTATTCCTTCTAAAAAATTCCATGAAAATACCTTAATGAAGGTTAAAAAAAAGTCAGTCTAAGGTATCCCCATCGGGGAAGTCAATTGAGGAGCCGACTCCCACAAATGGTACTTGAATTTTTTTCGTGACTATGGTATTTTGTGAGCCTTCTTGCAAAGCTAATTAATTAATAAATTTATAATCTATTCAGAAAAAAAATATTCGGAAGGGGGGTGCGCGGTCCTTTAAAAATTGTTTTTTTGTTGATAATTTTTCTTGAATTTATCTTTAATAAACTAATCGGGGGATTAGGTTAGGAGGAGGAATAATGAAAAAAATAACTATTTTATCTTTATTTTTGTTCGGACTGGGACTTTGTTTCATTACCCAAGACGTCAATGCAGCGGGGCCGTCCAAAAAAGAACTGGAAGCGGCAAAGAAAGCCGGTGATTCTGATGAAGTAACAAAAGCTACGGCAAAGCAAACCGATTATGAAAGGGAAGCGGATTTGACTCTTTCCAATGAAGCATCTTCCGGTAAATCCACCTACGGCGTGGTAGGGTTCGACTACCTCACCGGCGTGGGTAAAATCGGTACCGATGTCACAGGAACTACTTTGGGAGAAAAAAACCCATTGAAAGACCTGATGAACAAAAGATTCACCGGGAAGCAAGACTGGACCGGAAAAGCCGATGCCACCCATTCCGGTATGGCACAAAAGACCGGCGTTACCGAGGTTTGGAACAGAGGGAAATCCCAAACCAAACTTGGCGGCGACTATGATGAGTGGGTAAACCAGTGGAATATCCCCACCAGGCCCAAAACAGAGGGTAATACTACCGTTGCCGGAGCCGACCCTGACCAGGGCGCACACTGGTACAGCTTCTATTGCGTACATTGCCACGGTTGGACCGGAAAAGGCGACGGACCTACGGCTCCTGAATTGGACCCAAGGCCCAGGAATCAGACTAATGGTAAGTACATGAACAATATTTCCAATCTTGACCTATTCGCGGTAGTAAAAGGCGGCGGCAAGGCTAGGAATCTTTCTGAGGCTATGCCTCCTTGGGGTAATGTTCTTCAGGACCAGGATATCTGGAACACGGTAGCATTCATGCGCACCCTTTCCAAACCAGGTTTTAAAGGCGGCGCTGACGAAGTAACCGCTGCGAACGCGGCGAAAAACGAAGAGTTCCAGGAAGTAAACGAAGAGTTGGAGCTTGAAGGCGATATGGCAGGCCGAGGTGGTAACCACGTAGGTGGTTACGATGTTGCCGGCGGCGGACGCATTTCCAGTAAAGCAGTTGGAGTTGGCGGCGTTAAATCCAGTGCAGTTACCGTTGGTACGGGTGACTGGCAACATGGCAAGTAAATTGTCGTCCCTGAATATGAGTTAACTCAACACTAAAACAAAATAATTGCGAGGGTAGAAGTAGAGATACTATCTACCCTCGTTTTTTTTTAGTAATAGTCAGGTGTTTAGACTGAAGTCTGAAGGTAAGCGCTAAAAAAGTTCTGAATAGTTTGATTAAGGCACTTAGGTATATTTGATTTACTTCAGCCTTCGACCTTTTCACCTGAATAGTTTTTCTTTATTCCTATGATCGAAGTTAAAAACCTAACAAAACATTACGGAAACCAACGGGGAATCAAGGATGTCTCTTTCGCAGTGGAAAAGGGAGAGATCCTGGGTTTTCTCGGCCCCAACGGGGCGGGAAAAACCACTACCATGCGCATACTCACCTGCTTCATGCCGGCGACCTCCGGGATGGCCAAAGTGGCGGGATACGATGTATTCGAAGACAGTATGGAGGTGCGCCGCAGGATCGGCTATCTCCCCGAAACCGTTCCCCTCTATACCGACGTCAGCCCTCCTGTCTACCTCCGATTTGTGGCCGGACTCAAAGGAATTCCCGGCAAGGAAGTGAAAAAGAAGGTAGCGGAGGTGATGGATGACGTGGGCCTGAACGAAGTGTCCCATAAATTGATAGGAGAACTCTCCAAGGGATACCGGCAGCGCGTGGGGCTGGCTCAGGCCCTACTCCACGACCCCGAAGTATTGATCCTGGACGAACCTACCATCGGCCTCGACCCCAGGCAGATCAAGGACATCCGAAATCTCATCAAGGGGCTGGCCGGAAAGAGGACCGTAATCTTAAGCACCCACATTCTTCCTGAAGTTAACATGACCTGTAAAAGGGTGGTGATCATCAACGAAGGGCGAATAGTGGCGGAAGACACTCCGGAAGACCTTACCCAAAAACTACAACGCTCCACAAAATTCGAGCTTCGTATCCTGGGGGCTGGACAAAATGAAATTCAGGACGGTCTCCAAAAAATTAAGCCAATCAAAAAAATTACTTACCTGAAAGGTGAGGAAAAAGACCACCTGTTTCTGGTGGATATAAAAGAGAACAGTCCTGAAATATTTAGAGAGATCCCCGCCCTGGTAAGCCAAAATCAATGGGGTCTCCGCGAAATGAAACCAACGGGCATGAGCCTGGAAGACATCTTTATCCAACTAGTTACGGAAGAGAAATGAGAAACTTTCTACTAATTCTGCAAAAAGAGCTTCGCTCCTATTTTAATTCGCCCATCGCCTACGTGGTGATAGCCATGTTCCTGGCCCTTTCCGGGTATTATTTCTACAATATCTTCGCCTCTTTCAGCACCATTAGCTTTCAGGCATTGTCCAACCCCATGCTTCAAAGGCAATCGGATCTGCTGAACATTACGGAACGGGTGGTTCGTCCCTTCTTCGGGAGCCTCAGCACTACCATGCTGATTTTGCTGCCCATGCTTACCATGAGAACTTTTTCCGAAGAGAAAAAATCGGGGACCATGGAACTGCTTTTGACTTACCCCCTCACAGACGCGCAGGTAATTTTGGGGAAATTCGCTGGTTGCCTGGGAGTTTTTTCCATCATGCTCTTATTTACTGTTCCCTGCTTCGGTTTCGTGCTTGCATGGGGGCAACCGGAAATCGGGGTTATTTTATCCGGATATCTCGGCGTTTTCCTCATGGGCGCCGCCTTTATTGCCCTGGGTACCTTGATCTCCGCCCTCACGGAAAACCAGATCATTGCCGCCGTGCTCACCTTCGGTTGCCTGATCCTGTTCTTCGTGTTGGGCTATGCCGCTGCCAGTGCCGATCCGGGGATGCGGGATTTTCTGAATTATATCTCCTTTACTCCCCATTTTGCTAAATTCGCTAAAGGGGTCATCGATTCATCGGACATCATCTATTATTTCCTTTTTATGTTTGTTTGCGTATTTTTGAATATGAGGGTCCTCGAATCCAAGAGATGGAGAGGGTGATGAGGGCATTGAGTGATTGAACCATTGAGAGATTGAATGACTGATTTACTATTGGAGTTTTTGTGAAAAAAATAACCGTTATTTTAGGAATTATAGGATTCTTTCTGCTGGCGGCAGGAGGCATTGTCTACGCCATTCAGTACGAAATGACCCTTCCCACTGCCGCCTTTCTATGGGTTGGACTGCTGCTCATCCTATTCTCCCTTTACGCCAATTTTACGGATGTTAGGAACCTCATCGCCAAACGCTCCACAAAGTATGGGCTGAACATGGCGATTATGATTTTAATCTTCGGGGGTGTTGTCGTCTTTCTCGCCTTCATTTCCACACAGAAATCCATGCGGTTCGACCTAACCAAGGCTGGCAGGTATACGCTTTCCGATCAAACGGTGAAAATCCTGAAAAATCTGAAAAGCGACGTCCGGGCTATCGCCTTTTACAGAAGTGAGTCCGAGGGTATGCATGCCCAACAAAAACAGGCGGCAGAGGACCTCTTGCAAGCCTACGCCCACCACTCGCCCCATTTAAAATATGAATTTATCGATCCGGACCGCAACCCTGGTCAGGCCATGAAGTACGGCGTCTCCGAGTACCGAATCATTTTGCTCCTGCACGAAGGCAAGGAGGTGAAGGTGGGACGGGAAACGGAGGACAAGTTCACCAACGCATTATTAAAGGTGACCCGAGGCAGTGTGAAAACGGTCTACTTCCTGAAAGGCCATGGAGAAAACGATACGGCCAACCAGCAAAAAGGCGGGTACAAGGCGGCCAAATCCAGTATCGAAAAGGAAAGTTACAAGGTAAAAGACCTCATGCTCATGTCAGAGGAGAAGGTGCCTGAGGATGCAGCCCTCCTGGTTGTCAGCAGTCCGAAGAGAGACATCATGACGGAGGAGTTGAAAAAAATCGCAGCCTATATTCGTAAAGGCGGGAAGGCATTTTTCATGTTGGACCCCGGCTATCCCCTGGGTGTGAGAAGCTTCCTTGCTAACTACGGATTCAAAATCGGGGACGACATAATCGTGGACAAGCAAAGCCAGGTCTACGGCGCCAACTATCTTACTCCTCTCATTTTCGTCTTTGATAAGAAGCATCCTCTCACCAAAGATTTCAATATCGCCGCCTATTTCCCTTTCACCTGCTCGGTATCCATTGATGTGGACGAAAAAACCGGCAAGTACATTCTGGCCTCCACCGGGCCCAACAGTTGGGCGGAAACAGACCTGAAAAAGCTGGAGGGAGGAGAAGCAGAGTTCGATGAAAAGACGGAAAAGAGAGGCCCCATACCCGTCATGGCTGTGTCCGTCCTACCCACACCCGGCACGGAATTGCCATCCAAAGAAAAAACCACCAGGGCAAAATATGGGAAGATCATCGTAATTGGGGATTCCGATTTCGCCAACAACACCAACATCAATCTGGGCGGCAACGGCGACCTCTTTCTGAACACCCTCAATTGGTTAGCAGAGGAAGCCGACCTGATTTCCGTCCGCAAAAAAGAACAGACAAACAGCGGCGTAGTTCTGACCGTCAAGCAGGGCCGGATGATCTTCTGGATCCCCGTGGTGGTGGTCCCCTCCTTCGTAATTTTTGCCATGGTGGCCCATTACGCCCGCAGGCGGATGGGCAGGCAAGCTACTAATCAGTGACAAGAAACAAGTAACGAGTTCAGCTAGCCCTTCCCACCCGTCTTACGGAAAATCTCCAGAAAATCATGCGGCGATAAAACCTCAACTCGCTCCCAAGACTCCCTTGGAAAATGCCGATCATTTCCGGTTATGAGATACTTGGCGTTGGCAGAGATGGCCACCTCAAGGAAAGGTTCACCACTCCCATGCGGTAAGGGTTTTGAGAGCATTTTTGCAGATACTATTTCGCCGGTGGATTCAAGCTGTTCAAGAAAGGTTGCAATGCGCTCCCGGACAAAACAAAATTTTGGACGAGAAAAAACCTCACTGTATTCCAGGAATATTCGAGCATCGAAGTAGAGGGATATTTCACCGGAGGCCAGCAGGGTGACAATTTTCCCGGGAGGCCCACTGGGATTTAGCAGGCCGGAAACCAGAACATTTGTATCCACTACTATTTTCACTCGATTCTCGCCTCTCTTACCTCGGCGATCTCCTCGTTGATTTCCTCCAGGGTAATGCGGTTGGTACCCATTTCAACAGAGTTTTTCTGCAAGGCGTCCACCGCCTCAATGGCTCGGCTCCGGCGAATAGCTTTTAGGGACTCCTCCAAAGTGTCTTCCGAAACAGAGGAAATGATGGCGATGGGTTTCCCATTTGATGTTACTACTAATTCCCTCTGCTTTTTCAGGTTTTGCCAAGGCTGGGCTGGTTTCCCCCGCAGGCCCCTGACGCTAACAAATTTCACTTTTCAAACCTCCCTATAGCTGTTTTTATACCAACAATGTACGTAATTGTCACTCAATTTGCGACACTAATGGTATGCAACTCACGGTAAATTTGTTCTACCTCCATCTCTCACATCCTGTCAGGTGAGTAGGAGTTTTTTGTCATGCACAGCTAATTTGAAATCTACTATGGATCTGGTTTGTACTAATCATGAGCCCATAATTATCACAAGAAAAAATAGTGATAATATTGTTTTGCTTTCATATGAGGATTATGCTGCAATTGAAGAGACCTTATATTTATTTAATAGTCCCCAAAATGCCAAAAGGTTGAGAGAAAGTGTCAAAAGCTTTAACGAGGGTAAGGGGGTTGAGAGAGAGTTAATTGAGGGTGATGGCTAATGAAAATTGTGTTCCACCCTAATGCTTGGGAGGATTACCTTTATTGGCAAAAAGAAAATAGAAAAATACTAAGAAAGATCAGTCAACTTATCAAAGAAATGCAAAGAACTCCACATGAAGGTTCAGGAAAACCGGAACCCTTGAGGTTTGATTTGCCCGGATTTTGGAGTCGCAGGATTGATCATGAACATCGCATTGTTTACCGACCTGAAGAAAATGAACTTCACATTCTCTCCTGTAGGCAACATTATTAAAAAGTAAATGCTCAGGTTCAAAGTTCAGGTTAGCATGCAATGAAGATTGAACGATTTGAAGATATTGGAGTCCTGGCAAAAGGCATGAGAATGACTCACTCAAGAAATATGATGGAAGCAAGGCGGCCAACTTTGAACCCTGAACCGTTTTCCCCCTAATTCTCACCCACAAATCGCGGGTGGACCCACAGGAACTCGCGGCGTTTATTTTGTACCCGCACCAGACCATTAAAACCGGGATCCTTGTCCCGGAGCATGGCGTGCAGTTCCCGGAATGCGACTCCTTTGCCCCGAACCGACTCTCCTCGTTCCTCCATCAGGGCATCACTCTCGGAAAGCCAGTCCACTTGCCGCTTTGTCGAACCATTTTTGTCTCGGTTGCATAGAGCGGGCGAGACGCCCGCGTTCCCGGGAAAGTGTTAACCGTGAGAAACCTGCTGGAACTCGTCATTGTTTTTCTCTGTGTGTTCCCAGGGCTAGATCTTGTGAGTGCCGGATGCTTCACCACGGAATCTCACCGAATAACACGGAAAACAAGGAGTGGTTTCACCAAAAAAGCGTAAAATTATAGACATTGCAGGGCGGTATTAAACCGAGTTAGGCCACGGGACACAAAAAAAGTAAATAAAGACTTTTCCGTGTCCTTCCTCCCCTCGTCCTTCGTCCCTCAGTCTTTTCTGTGGGCTTTATATTAGGATCTTTGATTGTAAGAAACTTTTTCCGCTAAAATGAGCCATGGAACGAACAAAAACAAGCCGAATTGAATTGATCCGACTTCGGAAGCGGCGCGAGTTGGTAACACGGGGAATATCCATTCTCACCAGCAAGCGGGACGCTCTCATGATGGAATTTAAGGGGGCTATCAAGGATGTCCACGAGATCCGCGAAAAACTGGATACCCAGATCACAGAGGCGTCCCATTCCATGGTGATGGCCCGGTCGGCGGAACCTCACCATCTTTTGGCCTCCACAGCCCTGGCCTCCCAGAGGAAAATCACCTTCAACATGTCCATGAAAAACATATGGGGCGTCAGGGTTCCCACGGTTCAATTCCCGGACGCCACACGCGGGCCTTTCGAGCGTGGGTCGGCCCCAGGTTTTAGGAGTCCGGCAGTAGATGAAACGGCCCAACAGTTTGAAGAGGTGATCAATACCCTGGCCAGGAGCGCGGTGGAAGAGCAACGGCTACTGGAAATCGGGGGTGCAGTGAAAAGCGCCACTAGAAGGATCAATGCGCTGGAAGGGAAGGTGAAACCTCAGATGGAAAAAGAGATGAACCGTATCCGCACACGGCTGGAAGAGATGGGCCGGGAAGACACCTTTCGGCTGAAACGATTCAAACGGCTGAAGGAAAGAGGGTGAGAAAAGATTATTTTAGATTTTGATTGCTGATTTTAGATTGAAGGAGTATCTACTCTAAAAAAAACCACCGTAAACGTTCCAGGTTCATGGTTCAAGCTTGAAAGGGCGTAAAACACGGTGTGGCTTCAGGTTTTTCTAAAACTCTGAACCGTGAACCTGGAACCTGGAACCCTAAACCTTTTACGCAAACAAATTTTTCTTCTTTTTACCGAAGCCCAGCAGAGCCAATTCCACCGCATCGTCCACGGTTAGATTGTCCATATTGATGACGAGGTCGTACAAAGACGGGTCATCGATATCCACCCCGTAGGTTTTCTTGATGAATTTCGTCCTCTGGACGTCTTTTTCCTCCACCAGCTTTGTGGCCTCTTCATGGGAAGTCCCTTGTAGTTTGGCAATATTTCCCGCCCGGGTATATTTAGAGGCCGTAATTCGCACATGATATCCTCTTTTGGGACCAAGGATGATGTTGGTTCCTCGCCCTACCATCACCGCTTCCCCGTGTCTCATGAAATGCCCCACGGTTTTTGTCAGCGACTTAAAATAGTCGGAGGAGTCGATGACGTTTTTCCCGAGGATTCCGTTGATCCATGCCTCCAGTTCCGTTTGGGCGTTTTCATCCAGAACCTCCACCATCTTGCTTTGGACCCCCACATCTTTGGCGATGGCCTCCATGATTTCTTTATCCAGAAGCTGAAAACCGGTGAGCCGCGCGAGCCGGGTGGCTACTTCCTCTCCCTGGGCTCCGAAGGCCCTGGAGACGGTAATGATGGCCTTTAGCGTGGAACCTTCCAGAGGCTCTTTATCGGCCATGGCTTTTTCGGCTTCCCAGCGTTTTAGCTGGCGTTCGATGATGGTATTAGCAACAGAGGAATCTTTGAACAGTTTCATTTGATTGGCCTTTTCATTGGTACGGATTTGCGATCCGTGGTTTTGGGATAATGGATCCTCAATTGAGACGATATTTAATATAGCCTAATGGTGTAATTTTTTCAAGAATTGTGGGAACGACTCAGTCTAAGGCCGAGGCTAAGGCTGAGGAGTGGAAGGGGAAAGGTTAAACGAGTGCTAAATACGGCGGGGTTTTGGAAATTAACGTGGTATAAAAAAATGAAGGCCTCCATCCGGGCCTGCCCCGGTGGCGCCATGACTGGTAACCAGAATAAAGATTCAACATTTTACGCCCCCATCCGGGCATGTCCCGGTGGGGCGATGATTCCTCGTTGGCGTCCACTTTTCAAGACAGACTAATTCTGAGTTGCACTTGCTGCAGCGTTTGCGGCTCCGGAAGCTCCTTCAGAAGCAGCGGAACCAGCACTGGATTCATTCGAAGAGGTGGACCCTGGAAGAGCTGCCTCCTGGAGAGTATCAATAGTAGAGGCGTGGTATTTTAAAATTTCCTGCGCCCTTCGAATGATATCCAGCTTAAATTCTTTCAATTTACCTTCAGCTTTGTCCAGTGTATCTTTAGCTTCTGCTTGCACTGCCTTCGCATTGCCTGCTTCCCCTCTTGTTTTTCCCGCTTTAGCCGTTAATTTGGCTGTCAGGGACGCTTTTAACCGCTCGGAACCTTTAGGTGTTTCGGTTGCCTTATCAATGGCAGCATCAGCTTCACGAAGATATCCTTCTGCCTTTTTGAGGTCTTCCGTTGCCTTTCTGGTCAGGTCTGCGTTATTTAAAATGGTGATTTTTGTTTTTGCGCCAGCAATAGTTTCATTTGCCTCTTTAATAGCGTCTTTAGCCTCTTCAACGTCAGTCTTCCCTACTTCCTCCGGCGAAGTCTCTTTCTCATTTTTCAGTTGGAGCTCCATTAAATTTAGCGACACGTTAGCGGCGGTTTCCTTAGATTTAACTTTTGTTTTCGCTTCATCATGAGCTTCTGTTGCAGAAGTTTTACTCTCAATGAGTTCCTTCTCTTTTTTGGTAAATTCTTTATTGTTTATCAATTCTTCCAGGTAAGCAACAGTTTGCTGGTTAAAGATTTTCACATTCAGCGCGCCTGGGGTAGACCCTGAGCCTACGTTACCGGTCATAGCTTGGTTTGTAAGTTGCATGGCAGCTTCCAATCCGGCTGTGCTTCCACCACTTGCAACACCCTTTGCTACTTTTATTGCCCCTTTGATGGCCGCCTTGGTAATATCGGCATAGCCCTTCAATAGCTCCGAGGGGTCGTTGTCAAAGGATTTCAGATTCCAGTTACCGATATCATCCTTCACCAGGGCCGTTGCAAATTCTCCCTGGCCGCTGGCGTATACAGTGTTGATTTTGGACCAGTATTGATCCGCGAAAAGACGCTCGATAACACGCACCCTGTCAGTGGTCTCCTCCGAGCTAAAAGCGTTAAAAGGGTGGAAAAGTCTCTCCGGCCAGGTTGCAAGATTTGTGGCTCGATTCCAAGAGTAAAGGTTGAGAAAGTCCGTGGGGCTGGAATCACGGAGGAAATCGCTTAAGGGAAGTCGCTCTCTCCGGGTTCCCAGGAGTTGTTTCAGGAGGACATCGGCTCGGGAGCTGATCTGGTTGCTGTACTCAGCCGCAAAGTTGGAAAAGTTGGTCATGGCTGCTCGGACCCTTCTCTTGGCAGGCGAAGTACTCACATATGCTTCAGCCCAATAAAAACCTTTTGTCCTGAGCCGCATAGCAACCCTTGAGGCCTCTCTCAATAGCTGTATCCTTTGCTCATCTTTAAAGGCGGTTTTCATTTCAATATTTGATGCTGCCTCTAAAACTTGCTTGACACCGCTTTGCAATACTTCAACATCTATGAAGCTGTCAATAAACTTTTCTGTCAAGCCTAAACGTTCTTTTACGCTCTTTGCGCTCGCTTGAATTTGGACTTTCAAATCATCTTGTTCTTTTAACTTCTCAGAAATGCTTTCTAAAGAATGGATTAATTGTATTTTTACAATGGAACGTAATTCCCCAGCTTGTTTAGTTGCATCAATTAATTTGCTACTCAAGTCATTGAAACTTTGCTGAAGTTCAGTTATTGTTTTTAATTTTTTTTCTATTTGCACAAGTTTATTTTTAGCTTTAGGCAATTCTGCTTTGAATTTATCTACGTTTTCTTTTATTGGATTGTTAGGGTCTATATCATTAGTTAAAATTGATATAATATTACTTAAATCATCTTTAAACTCAATGATTTCAGGATAACCTAAAGGAACCATTGCATTTGTCAGAGTAACTAAATATTTAATTGTGTTTTGCAATGTTACAACGTCCTTTTCTTTGGAGTATTTTCGTAGCATCTCCATTCGATTGCTAATAGATTTTAAATTTCCCTGAGCAGTTTCTGTCCAATGCGTTGCTGGTTTGGCGGGAACTTTTGCTATAATGCTATTTAGAGATTTTGTTAATTTGTTTTTTAGTTGTTGGTTATCAGTTTTTTGTTGAGGCGTAAGAGTTTGTTCATAAGAGAAGATCTCTTTATTATCAATTAACTTACCAACATCCTTGCTTAGCTCTTCAATTTTTACTTTTTGGATATAATTATTTTTATTAATACCTGCTGGCTTGAAGTTTTGCCTAGCACTATCATTCCAAAAATTAGCCAAATCATCATTTTTTAAATCAAGTGTACTAATAAAAGTTTCTGTTTCATTCAAAGCTTTATTCAATAACCCAACCATTTCATGAGACCATTCATACCTTTTTTGCTGGTTTTCATTTAAGTTTTGAGCTTCTTCCATAGCCTCTCCAAAAAGGCTGTAAAAATACGCATGTTCTTTTAAAGATTTTGCTTTACCAGTTGCACTTTGAAAAATCTTCAGAAGGTTTTCAGTCTTTTTTAAATGATTTTTCCTATAATCTTTAACATGCCCTGCAAGAACCTTTACCGATTTCAATTTAGTTTTAATTGCACCTAATTCAGTCTTGTTAGGTTTGGCAACAGCAGGATCTAACCCTGTTGGCAAGTAGCCTGAGGGTGCTTTATTTGCTTGCTCAGTTTTAATAATTTGAAGATTATTTTCTGACTGGGTATGTGCGGCTGTTAAACCGTTACCCAAACTTTCTGATTCTTTTTTAGCATTAGAGAGCCTTTTTCGTAGAGACTCCCCAGTGCTGCTTTGTCCAACAAGCTTTGCCACCCAATCGAGTTTTCCTTTAAGTCTTTTAATTTTTCTTGCCGCTTCATTTTTTTCCTTTTTCAGACCTTTTATAGTTTGCAAGGCGTTCGTCAACGTTTCCCTGCTTTCCTCAATAGGAACAGCCCCTCCTTGGTTGTAAGGTGGGTTTAATTGTTGTTGCAATTGCGAATTGATGAAGTCCAAATTTCTTGTTAGATCCGCCAAGTTTTTGTCTAAATCTTCCTCATTTTTTATTGCTTCCAACTGATCTTTTGTTTCATCAAGAACAAACTCCAAGTCATTCCTGTAATCAACTGACAACAGTTGTGATTTAAGCCTCTGAACACGGTCCACAAGCTGAGTAACATCATCATGAATTTGAGCCATGAGCAAGCATCCCGAACGAGAGTTTTTATCTTTTTTGTCTTCACACCATTTGACCAAACAGTTGTGAATAGGTGTATTCCCCACTTCATCAACAACTCTCATATCCCACGAGTTTCCCTTCTTGCAACATTCCTTAGGACATTTATTTTCTGAACTCTCGGATAGGTTGCCATAGGAAGAAGGTTTGAAGGTTAGGGAGGAGGATTTCTTACATTTACGATATAAGCATTCTGATTTTTTACATTTAGAGTTTTTAGAACAGCTCTCAATACCTTCCACAAAGTCTAAATCTGCAGCAAGGTTAACAATGCCATCATTCAAAAGAGTCAGACTTTCCGTGGTTTCGTTTACCAATCCTTCAAATTCGCCCCACTGGATTTCCAACTCCTTGGAAAGGGGTCCTTTGTAGACCTCCACTTCTACGCGAAGAGAGCCAGCTGTGGACAAAAAACTGCCCGCCAAGACAGAGGAACTCATGGAAAAAAGTGCAATGAAAAGAGAGAGCGTAAGTAAAAAATGTTTTTTAGAAACCATGGCCTTAATCTCCTTATTGGATGTTTACTTCTCGGCTTTAAACACTTCTATAACCTTTTGCAAAACCTCGCCTATGTTGGTTGTGGTATTTGCATTAACTTCCATTTGAGCCTTGTAGAGTTTTCTTTCCGCCCTAGAAAGTCGTAGCCGCTCTTCCACCAGGGGTAGCAAGGACTCGGATGTGCTCGGCTGGGCATTGAGCATCCTGCTGGAAATCTCGTTCATGACGTTGAGGAGTGGCTTGCCGGAGGTTGTCATGGCCATTACTAGGCGTTCGTCCTGGTCAAAGGTCTTCCATCCCTCCGGTCCGAGAATTTGAAATCCTTGCTTCGACCGAGAACCATCGGAACACGCGGTACCGGTGGAAGATTGCCTTTCTACCGTTTCTTCAAATTCGCTCGGGACGGCAAGTTCTTCAATGACGGCTGTTATCCTTTCTTGAATCTTTGCTTTAAGCGCCTCAACTGCTTTATCGCCAATAGGGTCACTTGAGTTCTCTGTGTTTTGTGTTGAACCTTTGCTTTTATTACTTGTTGTCTCTTTCAGGCCAGCCATATCTTTGTACAGTTTTTTTAACTTCTCAATTTCCTTGTATTTCTCATTTTGGACCACTGTTTTCTTAGTTTCTTTTTGAGAAACGTATCGAAAACGTCCGAGATCTTTATCATACACAGCGGCGGCGCCGAAAGGATCGATCTGCGACTTATGTAGGGTGCCAGACTCAAAATGGACCTTTGTGGATAAAGAGTTGGCTTTGCCGGTCATCCGAAAGCGATAAAGAGAATCCTTGATGATTTTGGAACCGCTCCCGCCGGAGCCATCGCACTGATCAAAGACGCGAAAATAATAGGTGGTGCGAAATCGGACATCGTCATCCTGGTAACGAGGGTCCATCCCGGAGCGCACGCGCATATTTTTAGGCACGGTGCAGGCAGTTAAAATAATGGCAGATACGGTAAAAATGCTACAGAGCACGAAAAACAGATTCCAATGGGATTTTTTGATTCCGGTCATCAAGCGTTTCATCATAAAGTCCTCCTCAGTTTTTTGAAAAGCAATGCTATTGGTCGATTTTGCGTCAGCAAATTAATTGTTTCTTATTTTGTCCATGTAAAAAGGGAAAAAAGGTTAACACTTTTTTTCTCGAAAAAAAAGCAAAAAAAATATTTAATTTTATTAAGTTAGGGTTGTTGGCGGTAATATGGGAGTGAATAAAAAA
>JAJDAS010000274.1 GCA_029261755.1 Nitrospinia bacterium | reverse complement strand
AGGTGGTCAATGTGGGTCGGAATACGCATCTGTATGGCTTTTTCTTGGTTAACCTATATTTCATACTTTTTATTAAGACTATACTGTCGTATTGATCAGGAAGAGCAACTATCGCAATTACCGTTGTCTCAAGTAAATATAGTCCCAGTGTTGCTGGCTATCGAAATTGCGATAAATTCAAAACTTTTTGGTGATGTTCTTTTTTCAAATGAGTCGCTTAGCCAAATAAATATAGCAATTGCGTCTTTTATTTTTTATGCAATTTCATTCAGGTATATTCTTATTGATGGTGCAAAAATTGGGATAAACAAATTTGTTTTTGGGTTGGGTGACCAAATTAGAAAATACTTGAACTTAAATCGTGATTACATGAGTGCTTATTATTTTCGTCGATCTATTAAAAATCTTGGTTTTACAAGATTTGAATTTTTGTCGCATATTATTCCTCAAAAGGATGCAAAAGAACTATTAAACATCATAAAGCAATTTGAAGAGTATGAAATTGATAAAAAAACAGATGCTTTAAAACGAACTGGAATAGGACCAATTTTCATTGTCGACCTTGCTGAAAACAAGAAAGGATCAATCAACTACTTTTTGGCCCAAAAACTGAAGGTTTTTACTAATACAATATACAACCTAAAAAGTATTGAAAATTGTTTTACCATAAAAAACAATAAATGTTACTTAGTACTTTACATTTATCAACTTAAAATTCTAATAGCATATCTGGTAAAATATATATATTGGTTGGAAACTCAAAAAACTTTGAAAGACATAGAAGCTCAAGAAGAGCTGTGAATTATTTATTAGCAGCAGATAGGAGGATAATCAATGGAAGCCAAATCACTAGACCAAATATTTAATTTTAGGTTGTTGAGGTTTATTGCAATTGCGGGGCTAAGTTTTTTTTCGGCCAAAACAACCGCTTATGGGTTTGAAGTTGTATTAGGTGGAAATTCTAAGTTTTTTTCGTGGATAGCCTCTCTATCGATTACTTACATCCTTTTGGGAGCGGCAGTTTTGTTTTTTGTTTCTGCAAAAAAAATAAAAATTATGTTTGTATCCTTGTTAATTTATATAATTTGCTTGATTTTTTCAGTCTCCGGCTCATTTCTAAATTTTGATACATGGTTATCTCAAAACTACAGAGACCAAGAAAAAATAGAAAAACTGACAACTGAAATTATGAGCTATCTAACAAGTGTAAAAAACTCGATAGATAAGCGTTCAATTGCTATTATAGTATGGAGTTCGAAACTTGATAAGTTTCTCATTGAAGAAGAACAATATGGTGTTTTTTCAAAAGGTAGGAGAGGGAAAGGAAGAACATATTTGGTTGTAAGTGGATTTAAAAAAAGTTTACTCAGTTTAGAGGCGAATCTTGAAAGTAAGCTTAAAGATATAAAAGTTAACATAATAGAAATAAAAGATATCATATCATTGAATGAACCTTCAAAAGATGAAATAGAAAAGGCCAGGAATAATATTTTGTCTATTAGTACTGAGATAAGGCCAATTTTAGCAAACCACGATTCCATGGTGGAAAAAGAAATCAAAGAAATTAATAAATTTGTTTCTGCAAAATCAATGGAAGCTGACGTTCAAACTTTAGTATTCCCTTCACAAGACTATCCAAAAGAGTTCTCTAAAGCTATTTATTTTGATACAAAATTAATAGCTAGAGATGTTTACCAAGGGCTTTTTAATGATATAGAAAAAGGCGACTTAAAAAGTACTACATTATTTTCTCTCTTTATAGCCGCTGCACTCGATATTTTACTATTTTTCGTTGCTTTTTTGGACTCTATCTATTTTAGAAAAAAACAAGAAACTGAATTTGCAGCTGAAACGTTTATGTTATCTGACATTATAGATGATTTTAAACATAATGAATTTCCTAATGCGATTGATAGTGGTAATTCCTTAGACACAATTAACAATGGTAATGAACAAGAAGGAATTGAAACCAACTCTCCTGCGTCGAAAAAATAAGAACCACGTCTTCTCAAATAACTAATTGATTCAAATATACAAGACAAACTATAATGGTAGAAGAGTCTACTTTTGACTTTTCTTCCTACTTTGAATTACTGGTCATTAAAAGCAGTGAAAGGTGACGAGTGAGGAAGTGAAAGATAGGGATTCAGAAGGCAGTGAAGTCATTGGAAATTTGGCTTTGCCGTCATTGGAGAACTAAACCACTTGTCATTCATTGTCATTTGCTTCGCGTCATTCATAGCCATTGGAAAGTCAGTGGACAGGAAGGGTACCGATGGACGGAGGACGGAGAGCAGAGGACGGAAAGTAAGCGGGAAACGTGACCGTTATCCGTTTCCGTTGAAAAAGGGACGAAAGGACACACCGATGGACGAGAAGACGGGAAAGCATAAAGCAATATGGAGAAACCAGAAAAGTCACTGAGAAAAGTAGCGCGAAAGCTACAGATAGCGGAGCGTAAGGCGTTGAGTGCAAGACGTAAAGAGCGGGGAGAGTGGCGCAAAGAGCGGGACGGGGCGATTAGCGCGGAGCGTGAAAGGCAGGATTTAGAGGTCAGTAGTCAGAACTCAGGAGACAAGAGGTAATGCGAGGGGCAAAGGGACGAGGGACGATAGAAGCATTGAATCATTGAGAGATTGAGTCATTGAGTCATCCCAAGTCATGTTCCAGCCACTAAGGACGTTGTTTTTCACTAAGGCAGGAAAAGGGACGAGGGACGGAAAGGAAGTATTCGTGAAACGTGACCGTTATCCGTGTCCGTTGGGAAAGGGACGAAAGGGCATACCGAGGGATGAAAGGGCAGTAAGCAGTAAAGAGTAAGCAGTAGGAAGAAAACAGTAGGGAGTAAGGAGGATGGGGCGGATCACTGAGAACAAAGCTCAATCGTCATACAATTTCGCGAGATTATCGAACCTTGTGAACTCTTTACCGAAGGAAAGCTCCACGGTCCCGATAGGACCGTTTCTCTGTTTGCCGATGATGATATCCGCTACGCCGGGCCTGTCGCAATCGGCATTGTAAAACTCTTCCCGGTGGACAAACAAGACCACGTCGGCGTCCTGCTCAATGGCGCCGGATTCCCTTAGGTCGGATAGCACCGGCCTCTTGTCGGTTCGCTCCTCCGGCTTTCGGCTGAGCTGGGAGAGGACGATCATGGGCACGTTCAATTCCTTAGCCAGGGCCTTCAAGGAGCGGGTCATTTCAGAAATCTCCAACTGGCGGCTTTCCGACTTGGACGACCCTCGCATCAACTGAAGATAGTCGATCATGATCATTCCCAGGCCCTTCTCCGACATCAGCCTTCTCGCCCTTGCCCGGACATCCAGCACGGAAATTCCGGCAGCATCGTCTATGTAAAGCGGAGCATCGGTGAGGCGTCCACCTGCGTTGGTGAGCTTTCCCCAGTCTTCCCTCGCCAGGTAACCGGTCTTGGCCTTGTTGGAATCCACCCTTGCCTCTGAGCAGAGAAGCCGCAATCCCAACTGTTCTTTCGACATTTCCAGGCTGAAAAAGGCAACGGGAACTCCGCCATCCACCGCCGCGTTCCTAGCCATGTTCAAGGTAAGGGCGGTCTTTCCCATACTGGGGCGTCCTGCGACGATGATCAAATCCGAGGGCTGAAAACCGGTGGTCTTGTTATCCAGATCGGTAAACCCGGAAGGAACTCCGGTGATGAACTGTTTCTTGTCATAAAGCTTTTCGATCTCTTCAAAGGAGTCAAAAAGAATCTTCTTGATGGGGACAAAGCCAACCTTGACCTTCTTTTCCGCAATTTGGAAGATGGATTTCTCGGCGCCGTCCAGGATCTCATCCACATCCCCCGACTCCTGGTAACTATCGGAGACAATCTGGGTAGCCGACTTGATCAGTTGGCGAAGGATCTTTTTTTCACGGATGATTTTCCCGTGATAGGTGACCTGTGCAGAGGTGGCGGTGTTCTCCTCCAGGCTGGCAAGGTAATCGGTGCCCCCCACCTCTTCCAAATGTTTATTTTTCCGTAGTCTTTCCGAGAGGGTGAGGAGGTCGATGGGCTCCGATTTCTCGAAAAGTTCCACCATGGCCGCAAAGATCTTCTGGTGCGAAGCGCGGTAAAAATCATCTATGGAAATGATTTCCAGGAGTTTCGGCAGGCTGTCGTTGTCGATGAATACAGCGCCCAGGACGTTATATTCCGCGTCAAGATTTTGCGGAGGGAGGTTTTGCATCTCCGCAGGATCGGCAGCAGGCCTGGTGGGTATGGTTTTTTGTGCCACGGTTTTGTTTATGCCTTTTCAACGGTAACCTTCAGATCCACGATTACCTCGGGATGAAGCTTCACCGGAACAGGAAAGGTCCCAAGGCTCTTAAGAGGTTCTTCCAAAACGATTTTTTTCCTGTCGATTTCGATTCCATTCTCTTTCAAATGTTCGGCGATATCCTGGGAGGTAACGGACCCAAAGAGCTTTCCATCTTCACCGGACTTTCTCTGGATGGCGCAATGGATATGAGCAAGTTTGGCGGAGAAGTCTTGTGCCAGTTTCAGATCTTTTTGTGACCTGTCTTTCAACAGCTTTTGCTGGTGACTCAGCATCTTCAGGTTTTTCTTAGTGGAGAGAACGGCCAGGTTCCGGGGGAAGAGAAAATTTCTTCCGTAACCTCCGGCGACCTCTATCTCATCGCCGCGCTGGCCAAGGTTTTCCATGTCTTCTTGCAAAATCACTTTCATGTTATTTTCCTTTCAAATATAGAGATTGTAGTTTCACATTCCCAGGGAGGACCCTGGGAACGAGAGGTTGAAATTACGTGCATCAACTCGATTCCACCGGGGGACCAGCCGCCCGTATCTTCCTGAAGTCAAGCCAGATATCAAAAATTCCCAAGCCGGTAATCAACAAAAGAAATACAGGCTGAAGCAAAACCATTGCCACCACCAAATACCTCAGAAAATAGGCTTTTGTTTTTTTCTCCAGCCAATAGAGGACGATGGCGCTCCCATGAACGGTATAAACCAGGAAAGAGAGGAACAGGAGATTAGTCCCTGCCACCCTTGCCGATTCCATGGGTAGAAAAAGGCTGACACCGGATCCGATTAACACCCAAACGAAATAATCGGAGAGCATCCATTCGCTGAAAGGCGGTTCCTGAAAATAAGAACGGTCCTCTTTTACCAATCGGTTCCAGAACCTTTTTAGCACCGCATAGTTCAAAAAAGCCGAAATCGCGGCGGCAGCCATAAACCACGCAGGCAGCATGGTAATGAACAGCCTGGTCACGTCACCGGAACGGGCCTCCAGGGGCTGGATTTGCTCCTCGGAGACTCCCGAATTTTTATAGGCCAAAGTAGCCTCCCGGATGGCCAGCTCGACTTTTTCTTTCATAAAGTCGGTAAAGTTCATCTCCTGGCCGCTAAATACCACCTGGATGGCAAAAAACCAGGACAGAGCGGCAAGCAGTGCACTGATGAGCACCACTCTTTCCCCAGGGAAGCGCCTTTGGATGGTTTCCGCCATGGCAATGCCCAATATTCCATATTGGGTGCAATACAGTAGGGCGAATAAACCTCCGCTAGTGCCAAGCAAGATCAGGAAGGTAATTCCCAGAACCGCCACTGCATTCACCCAACCCCGCTGCAAATAAACGAATATAATGGGAAGCGGCGTGAATATACCTATAACAATGCCAACCAACGGCAGGTATATCGAGGCCAGAAAGAAAAGCAGAACCAGTGCAGTGGGGAGCAGGATTTCCCTGTAATCAATTGTGCCTGAATGGTTCATTCATTCCAACCGGAGTGGCGGGCCAGGGGCACGGCAGAATAAGGGTTCCCGGGCCATAAGCTATGAGTACCCTACAGACGTTCAACGTTGGATGCTAAAAGGCAATAGCGCCAGGGTTCTGGCCCTTTTGACGGCCTCGGTCAGCTTCCTCTGGTGGGAGGCGCAGTTACCGGAAATTCGCCTGGGCATTATTTTCCCTCTTTCCGTGATCAAGGCTAACAAGGTTTTGGTATCCTTGTAATTAATCACGATCTTTCTGTCGTAACAAAAACGGCAAATTTTATTTACCGTGTAGGTCTTCTTTTTGAAAATTTTTTTTCTCTTAAAAGCCATTGTTCCTCCTAAAACGGTACATCATCTCCCGGAGCCTCTTCAGGCGGCGGTGGTGGTGGATAGGAATTATCAGCCATGGGTTCAGGCGCTCTGCCTTCGGCGCCACGGCCCAGGAACGGGACAATGGATGCTCCTACATCCCATTTGCTCCATTTTTGGCCGTCTTCGGTTTCCCAGGTGCGAAAATTAAGACAACCTTCTACAAAGACAGGTCTCCCTTTGCTTAAATATTCGGCACAATTTTCACCCTGTTTTCCCCAAACGGTAATATCTACAAAGCAGGTTTCATCCTGCCACTCCTCACCTTTCTTGAACTTCCTGTTGATGGCCAGCCCCAAATTGGTAACGGACGAGCCACCAGCCGTATATCTAAGTTCAGGATCTCGGGTAAGGTTTCCCATTAAAAAAACTTTATTAACATTAGGCATGTTCCTCTACTCCTCTTTAACTGAGTTCGCCTTCGCTGTTTCTTCTGAGTCTTCTTTTTCTTCACCGGAAATCTCTTTCGGTGCTTCATCCTTCAGAAGCTCGTTCTCCTCGATTTTAATAATAAGGTACTTCAAAATCGAATCGGACAACTTCAGATTCCACTCCAACCCCTTATTTTTGGAAGCTTCCAATTGATACTGGGTGAAGAGGTAGTATCCGTACTTTTGCTTTTTGATGTTGTAAGCAAGCCGTTTTTTACCCCAGTCGTCCATTCTAAGAACAACGCCGCCTTCCTTCTCGATCAGCTCCTTAATAGTCCCGGACATTTTTTCCGCGTCGGACTCTTCCAGGTCGCCTTTCAGAATATAAGTGCACTCGTAGTAATTCATCTTTTTCTTATTCACCTCCTCACGGGTATAGCCCCCTCTCTAATGGAGGGAGCGAGGGATGTTAAAAATAAGGACAGGAGATTTCCTGTCCAACCGGATTATAAAATTTGAACCAGTTATTTTGCCTGATTTGGCTTCTTATTGCAATGTTAGCCTCTGATATGGGTGTGCGACAAATTTGTGA
>JAJDAS010000273.1 GCA_029261755.1 Nitrospinia bacterium | reverse complement strand
ATAACCTTGGGAGGTTCGACCTACATATTAACTAAACCCTTTTTCGCCATTTAATAATGGACGTTGCTAAATACAGAGAACTATTTGTAGAAGAGGCCTCGAAAAATCTCCAGGAGATGGGCGATTGCCTCGAAAGGCTTTCCAGTTCGGGTGGGGACGGGAGTGAGATTGATGTCCTCTTCCGCCATGCCCATTCCATCAAGGGAATGGCCTCCAGCATGGCTTATGACTCCATCTCCCAGGTGAGCCACAAGACCGAGGATTTGATGGACAAAATCCGCTCCGGTAAACGAGAATTTACCACGGAGATCATTCAAATTCTCTTCGAGGTTGTGGACTTTTTGCAGAGCATGGTGGATGTCGCGGCTTCAGGCGAACAAGACTTCCCCGATGTCTCCTCCCTCACCGCAAAAATCCTGGAAGCCGGGAAAGTTGAATCCGAACAAGTCCAGGCTCCCATACCTCCCAGTGGAACCAAAGGAAATCCGGAGGAACCTTTCCCGGAAAGTTTGCAAGCCTTTCAGGATCAAGGCAAAAAAATCTTTAAGATCCGGTTGATTATATCTAAAGATTCCCCTGTGCCCGCAGCCAGGGCTTTCCTGGTTCTTCTGGAGCTGGAAAAGATCGGGGATATTCAAAAGCTCAACCCTTCAAGGCAGGAGATCGAAAACGGGGAGATAGGGAAGGAAAACGAGGTAGCACTTTTCCTGGTAACCGATTCGGAAAAGGCGGATGCGGAGAAGGTTTTTAAATCCGCCGTGGAACTGGAAAGCTTTGAGATCGTGGAAGTGGTAATAAAAACTTCGGAAAGGCTTGAAAAAGAAAAAGGTATTTTTGTTCGGGAGGAAGGGAAAAAAAATACTCCGGCAATAACTCTTCCGGCCTATAGAAAGCCCACCTCCGTAAAAGTGGATACCCCCGATCTTGACAACATGATCGATATCATCGGGGAGATGATGATCCAGGAAAGCCGCCTTGATGAGTTTCTACATCGGCATGAATCCCCCGAACTGAAAAGCTGTCATGTGGAACTTCTGCGCTCTATAAAAGGTATTCAGCGTCACGTTATGAAATTCAGGACCATGCCCTTATCTTCCCTGGTGGATATGTTGCCCAGGGTAGCGAGAGAACTTCAGCGAAGCGCGGGCAAGGAGGTGGAACTTTCCATAGAGGGCAAGGATGTCAAGCTGGACCGAGCGGTTTTGGAGGAACTGGGCGACCCTCTCCTACACCTGGTTCGCAATTCCATAGACCATGGGTTGGAAACCCCTGAAGAAAGGCAAAAGCTTGGAAAGGAGCCGGCAGGGAAGTTATGCGTGAGCGCCTGGCAAGGAAAGGAACTGATATACATTCGCATTGAAGACGACGGGCGGGGCATCGACGCGCAAAAAGCAAAAGAAAAAGCGATAGAGAAAGGGCTCTTGTCACGGGAAAAGGCGGACAAACTTTCCGAGGAAGAGGCCTTGGACCTGATTTGTATGCCCGGATTGAGCACGGCGAAAGAGGTTACCAGTATTTCCGGCAGAGGGGTGGGAATGGATGTGGTCAAGACCGCCATCAAAAATCTGGGCGGCAACCTTCTTATTCAGTCTACTCCTGGAGAGGGAACCCGGTTTACGTTGAAAATCCCCATGAGCCTGGCCATCGTAAAAACATTTCTGGTCCGATTAGGGGAGCTTTTAATAGCCATCCCCCTTACGAAACTCCTCTTTGTGGCGGAGGTCCCAACATCGGAGTTCAAGGAAGAAGAAGGAAATCGATTTTTCCTCCGCAAGGAGGAGCGGATTTCTTTGGTTTCCCTGGGCTCCTTGTTACAATTTTCTGCCTCCTCTCCCAACGGGAAAGAGTTGGAGTCCATCATAGGAGTGGACATGGCTAACAAGAAAGTAGGGCTGGTAGTGGATAGTCTCCTCAACAGTGTGGAGGCTGTAATCAAACCCGTGGGAACGCCGTTAGCAAACCTTGGCTACTATTCCGGGGTAATAGTTACCGGCAAGGGAGAGATGGCCCTGGTGCTGGACGTGGAGAAATTTGCGGAGAAGGTGAAGTGAAGGCTGGGTTGCTGAAAGCAATGTTGCCTACCCTGGTAACCGAAACCAATTGAAAAACTTTCATTGTGGAAGGGAACTGGTGAAAAGGACGCGGGTTGAAAGAAAAAAAGGAAAAGATCGGCGGGATCGGGGTGGGGAAAGGGCAAACTAAATGTTTGAAATTAATTTCTCGTAATCAGCGTGTGAGCCAACCCAAAACCACTTGATTGTATCGCCTTCCAGTAAGCCAACTGCCCGCCAACTATAGGCAACACGAACAGAGTAGACAGGCATTCTTTGGCCGACTCTTTTAAAGTGAAGTTCTTGCTGGTAGGGATCATCCCTCCATTTTTTATATGCAAGAACCGCCCGAAATTGAACACCTACTGGAAGTTTTTCAAAGAGTTTCCAAAACTTTTTAGTGGTTTTAGAAATCATTTTGGGAAATTAGCAGGATCGAAATCAAAGCAATCGTCCTTTTTAGCCTCATTTGCTAATTCCTCAAGAACTCTCTGGCCTTTAGGACTGGCTACCAAATTACCCCATTCCTTCTCATCCAGGCTATCTATTGCTTTCTTTTCCTTGACAGTTACTAACAAGGCGTTAGCCAAATCATCCTGTTCCTTTTCGGGAAGTTCCTGAATTTCGTCGAAAGCTTTTTGCAGTAAAGTAGTCATGGTTTCTATTTAAATCCTTAAACTAAAATGAAAAGTAGTCAGCTACTTTCACATTTTACTCCACCTGAAAAACAATTAAAAGATTCCCAATAACAAAAGTTGGGTCTCTCAGTTGCGATAAAATACATTGTTGACAAAGGAATGAAAATCCTCGCACTCAACAGGTGTCTATAAAGCAACTGTTTTATAGGCGGCAAAAAGTAGGGGAGAGAACCCTTGATTTTAAAGGGTTTGGGAAGAGTAAAAAATCAGGGGGTTTTATAGACACCAGGAAAAGGCAAGTTCTGCGGTGAGGAATTAGAAAAAAAGCAACACTTTAGCTGTTAAAAAATGTTTAAAATTGCTTAAGCAAGTGCACCGGAAGTGAGCGCGACCCCACAAAAGGAATAATGGGAAATTGCAATGTTGCCAAAACCCTTTCGCCTCCGCGTTGTTCCATTTTCCCAATCTTCCATCATCCCACCATTCCTTCGACTATGCTCTACTCGCTATGAAGTTTGGAAAGGTTGGCATTTAGTTCAATATTTCTCAAATACTCCAGGAATGTCTTAGCAAGGTCCCTGGATTCCACCAGAAGGCTGGTTTCGTTGCTCTTTCCCAGTGCAGTGTGGGTGAGGTTGTGGCTGCCCAGGAAAACCCACTTTTCGTCAATGATCACCAGCTTGGAATGAGTATTGATTTCCTCTTGATCAAATCGGACGGTGATCCCGGCTTTCTTCAGCCTATTGGCCGTTTTTGTATTTTCCCGGTTCAGGGAGTCCCCTGGCCTGTCGTTTTTCTCCAAAAGCAGTTCCACTTTGATCCCCCTTTTTGAGGCCGCTATCAGTTCCCCTAAAACCTGGTTTGCCAGATTACCGGCTTTATTCGAGGCTTTAAAGACGTACATACAAACCTTGATGCTCTTTTCCGCTCCCTTTATTTTTTCCATCAACGCATGGAAATATTTTTCATTTTCCAGCACTTTCAGAGGACCGCCAAAGGAATCGATTAAAATGGTGGGGTTCGTGGGACCGGTAAATTTGGAAAAATGCAGATCGGTTTTCCCTGAAACGGCAAGGTATTTTTGTATGGCGAAGTAGACGTCCTTTCCTATGCCGTCGATGGAAAGCAGTTCCCTGGTATTTTGGAATGGTCCGTTTTTCTTTCTATGGGAAATGATGCTTTCAGCCCTTTTAGAGCCAACAAAGGGAAGCACCTTCAATTCTTCTTTAGTGGCGTTGTTGATGTTTACTTTTCCCTGGAGGTAAAAAAGCTCTTTCGCTTCGAGGGTAAGGGTACTGAATGCGAAAAAGACCACTGAACAGAACAACCAAATGGCCTTTTGTTGATACCCTTTCACTTTTTTTTAAAGCCCTTCATTAGATAGGACTGCTAATTTGCCTGCAATAAATTTTACGGAAATGAACTTGGGCGATTCGCCCCAGTTGCAGCTTTTTGCTACTAATACCTCTTCGCATTTGTCGGGCTCTCCCAGTATTTCCACCACTTCTGCATAGTTCATCCCTATGGCAAGTTTTGCGTAATTCTCCTTATTGACTTTGCCACAGCCAGCCAACAACAGAAAGACGCAAAACGAAAATACCGGCAAACAGGTTTTCTTACGAAAAAAGGTTCTTAAATTTCCCATCATCTCCTCCTTGTTCAGGTTAAAATTCACCAACGGTAAGGCAAGATATCATAAGAACTCAGCCGCACACAAGTTTCGAAGGTAAGGAAAGGAAGGATCATTTTTTACCCTATACCCTTGGATCTGTTGGCCCTAAAGCTCCCTCTCCCATAAGGTTTACATTAAATGCGGGTTTTGCTATGATTCCAATTTGCCAAGAACCCCTCCGAAATTAATCCAATGGCCTCAACAAACAGTTTGGACTTACTTAAAACAGGGAAATATCAAGAAGGTATCCGCAGTTGGAAAGACCTCCTTGAGGAAAATGTTCTCCACGATAAAGCTCTTGTCGAAATCAAAAAAGGCAAGGAGGAAATGGTCAACTTAGGTGGCGGAGAGGCCCAGGAAAAGGAGTTTTCCGACGAATTGGAACTGCTCTCCACCCTTTACCATGTTTCTCCGTGTGAACCGATCCGCTGGGAAAAAGGAGAAATGAATAGTGCTCCGCCGGGAGATCTCCGGGTACATCCTGATGGAAGGCTGGTCATTACCGACGAAACCAGACACCAGGTCCAGTTTTTTTCCAAGGAAGGAGTCTTTTTATCTGCCTTTGGAGAAGAGGGAAATCAGGCCGGACAGTTCCAATATCCCAAAAAACTCTGCTGTGCACCGGATGGCACAATTTTCGTGGCGGACACATGGAACCATCGAATTCAGCAGTTTCATGCGGATGGCAAGTTTCTTCGCGAGTTTGGCGAGTATGGCGATGAAATGGGACAATTCAATGAGCCGCATGGCATTGTTTCATCCGATAACGGCTGGCTTTACGTTTTGGATCGCTGCAACCATCGAGTCCAGGTGATGGACCGGAATTTCAAGCTCATCGGTTCTTTCGGAATGCGGGGTTCCGTCATGGAAGAGGAGTTGGCGTACCTTTGCAATACTCCGCCTACGAAATTTTCTCCCCCGGCCTTTGAGTTCCCCACCGCCATTGAGGCGGATAGCGAAGGGAATCTTTATGTGGCCGACTGCAACAACCACCGGATTGTAAAATTCAACTCCTATGGATGTCGAAGCATCGAATGGGGACTTAAAGGCTCAGGCAAGGGAGAATTCATGTACCCACAAGCCCTTGCCGTGGATGCTAAGGACAACCTTTTTGTAGCAGATATGAATAACAGGAGGGTCCAGCGTTTCGGTAAGAATGGGGAATTTCTCTATTCCATCCCCATACCGGGGAGCGAATCGGATTCCATGGCCGTTCCAGTGGCCCTGGCTTGCTGGGAAGAAAAGCTTTACGTAGGTCTCGGGTTTTCCCCAAAAATTCTTGTTTTTCAATACCAGCCTCATCTACCTTCGAATTTTGAGCATTTTCAGGAAAAATACAAACAAGAGGATTTCGGGAAAAGTGAATTAGCTTCTCTGGTTTCGAAATCCAAAGCCGTTTCAGAAAGTTTGAAGAAGGAAGGTGCTTCTGATAAGCAGATAAATTTAGTTGCTCACCTGGAAAGCTTCCATGATGTTTTGGAAAAGGAAATCAGACAGCTCAAAAAGGAATGGCGGGAACTATCGGATTCCTTTATTCCTGCACTCAAAAAAAATATAGAGTTGGTCCTTCAAGATAAAGTATCCGAGCTGGAGTTTGACGAAGCTCTCCATCAACTGGAAAGCAGGCAACATACACTGATTAGAGATGTAAAAAGGAAACTCACCCGGTTCAAATGCGTTTTTGAAGAAAGCTACAAACTTCGATCACTGATCATTTCCAAATCCGATAAGGAATCCCTTCCAACCTTGAAACCTTTTTATGCTGATTGGTTAAATCGGACCCAAAATCTATCTTCTTTTTTGGTGGACCTTCTTTCCGAGCGTGAGAAGTTTTTTGCGGATACGGAAGGCCCTTATCAGGTTTTTGTGAAGGAACAGAAAGAGAAACGTATCGAATTCAAGCATGGTTATTATCTGTTTTCGGGATGGCAAATTTTTGTCGATCAAGCCAACTTTGCTTTGGGCTTCGCCCTGCTGGCGATCAGGGATTGGGTCTTTTACTTAAAACGGTGTGACGCTCCCGGTTCTCAATTGGAAGATCTTTCCCAGGAAATTTTCATGGGAGAAATCGGCGCCGATCTGGAAAGCATTCTCAGTAAGCTGGGGTGTGATTGGGAGAACCACGATTTCATCTCACATAGAATTAAATTACTTGCCATGGCGCTCAAATTCGCGGGCGTTGGTTCTTCATGCATGGTCCAATCCTCTTTCACCAACCTACCCGAAACCTCTTCTGAAGAGGGGAAGAGAGGGCTTGCTCCTTTATTGATCCCCTTTTTTCTAAGGGAGACGGAAAATGGTGGTTTAGAAGTGGGTCCATACAATTATAGTGCGCATGGTCTTCAAAAATCCGAAACACTGGTTGACTTTACCTGCAATGCTTTTGCGGAATTTATTAAAGCGGGAGGAAATGTTGCCGCTCCTATAAAATCGTTTCTTGAAAATGCAATCTCCGTTTTTCAACATAAGTCGGATACCATGTCCATCTTGAATTCTGCGGCCTCCATTGAGGAAAAAGTCGAATTGCTTCAAAAAGAACGGCTCGATCTTTTGGATTACCAGCAGAAGTTGAATCTCCACACTGTTGGAAATCTGTTTTTAGGTTTGAAATGGGATTACCGTTCCCTTTTCCCCTACCTTTTTTATCTGAAGCTCAACGACTCTGCAAAAGCGGAGGAAATTCATTTGGCCTTGAATGAAAATATTGGGAAATACCGGGACTTCCTGAGTGAACTCCAAAAACTTGCTAATGAAAAATCGGAAGAAATGCAAAAAATAGACACAGAGTTGTCCGGCGGAGAGGAAGGGCCGCAAACCCCTGCTGCCGGAGCAGAGCTGGAAAAGAGAAAGGACATCGCTCATCAAACCTTTTCACTACTAGTGCAAATCAAGAAACGATTGTCTGAGTTGATTGAGCTTCACAAACTCCTTAACCAACTCATGGAGAAAGCTGCCCCAGCAGGTGAGCCCAATGGAATCCTAAAAAAAATCAACCCTGAACCCGACCTGGTTTTCGGAGAACCGGGTTTTGGTTTTGAAAAATTACTTTTCCCTGTTGGAATTACGATGGATTCTGAAGGGCGTCTGACGGTCTGCGATCTAGAGAACCATTCGATTAAAAGGTTCTTACTGGAAGGAACCCAGGTAGATGAAGCGGGTGGATATGGGACCATGCCTACGAGTTTTAAATATCCGAACGCAATAGCCTGCGATTCCGAAGGAAACTCTTACATATCAGAGTTCGCCTTTAAATTAAATGAAGCCAATAACAGGCGAGTCCAAAAGATCTCTACAACAGGCGAACATCTTTTCACCATTGGCGGGGCGGGAGGTGGTGAGTTGCGGAATCCTAGTGATCTTTTTCTGGACCACCAGGGCAGGTTGTGGGTTTCCGATGTGGAAAGAAGCCAAATTCTTATTTATTCAAATGCCGGGAAGTTCATTAAATCTGTTGGAAAAGAAGGGGAAGGCCCTGGCGAATTTAAAGGACTAATGGGGCTAGCTCTTATGAAAAATGGAGATGTGCTTGCTTCAGAAATTGGCAACCGACGCATACAGATTCTTGACTCGGAAGGAAACCACAAGTCCTTTTGTATGCTGGATGCCCTGGGGATTGGGAATGTTTACAATTTGACCGCTGGGCCGGAGGCTACCCTTTTGCTTACAGATTATTCGAACCATTGTGTTTATGTATTCGACGGGAATTATCAGCCTATTTCCTGCTTTGGTTCTTTCGGGATTGACAGAGGGAAATTTAATGGCCCGCTTGGATTGGTTTGCCACAATGACTTCCTCTTTGTTTGCGAACATGATAACCATCGGATCCAACGGTTTAAATTGCAAGATATTTTATAATCGATGCAAAAGATGGGCAACTGCATCAGTATGTTCTCATTAACCTGTGGCACTAAAAACCCCCTTCCTGAATTCCCCCTTTGTCAATAGGGATTAAAGGCATAGCCGCCAGGCTAAAGGCGGAAACTCTATTTTTAAGAGCGTTTTGTCTTTCCAAAAGCCTGAATATCGAATATCGAGAACAGAATTTTGAATGTCGAAGGAAAAACTTTGAAATTCTGCGGTTCCTTGTTCGATATTCGACATTCATTTTAGACATCCTTATGGCAGTATGGTCTTTATACATGGTTCGATGCCGTGATGGCAGCCTTTATACAGGAATCTCCACGGAGATCTCTCGCCGATTGGAGGAACATCAGTCAAAGGGAAATAAAGGAGCAAAGTACCTTCGTGGTAGAGGTCCTTTGGAGTTGGTTTATCATCAAAGCTTAGGAAGCAAAGCATTGGCATCGAAGGTGGAATATAAAATCAAAAAACTATCAAAATCACGAAAAGAAGCAATCATTCAGGAATCTCCCGACGGCAAGGAACTTATCTCCATACTGTTGGGGGTTTGAAAAACCATGAACAGAAAAAACTTTTTTAGCAAAGCCCACCGCATCGTTTTCAAAATCGGTTCGGGAATCATCGCTAAGCGGGATTCAGAAAAAAATTATGTCCCCGGCGGCGGAGTCGATGTTGCGGCCATTGAAACGCTGGTGGACCAGTTTGCTTCTCTTGGAAAAGAGGGAAAGGAGATTATTCTTGTTTCTTCCGGGGCAGTGCTTGCCGGAAGAGGTAGCCTGAATGTCAATTGCGGCGCTACCCTCACTATCCCCCAAAAGCAGGCTGCGGCGGCTATCGGGCAGAGTAGTTTGATCCGCTATTACGAATCGAGCCTTGAAAAACATGGAATCAAGGCCGCTCAAATCCTTTTTTCGCGGGACGACTTCAACAACCGCCGTCGTTTCCTGAACATCCGCAACACCTTGGAGACCCTTCTTTCCAATCGTATCGTACCGGTGATCAACGAGAACGACACCGTCATGGTGGAAGAGATCAAGATTGGCGATAACGATACCCTTTCCGCCTTGTCCGCAGTGGTGGCGGATGCCGACCTTCTGGTGATCCTATCGGATGTGGACGGCCTTTACAGTTCCGACCCAAACCTTAGCCCGGAAAATAAACCTGAAATCATTTCCGTTATTGAGAAAATAACCCCGGACATCGAAAGTATTGCCGGAAAAAGTGGCGGCCCTTTTGGAATTGGGGGAATGAGTACCAAGATCACAGCCGCGAAACAGGCATCCGAATTCGGAATTCCAACAGCCATCATCAGTGGATTAGATCCCCGAAACGTTCCCAGACTCTTTGGAGGAGAGAAAATTGGGTCGCTTTTCCTTTCCAGGGAGGACAGGCTTTCCAGTCGCAAGCATTGGATTGCCCATGTTCTGAAGCCTGCCGGTGAAATAGTGGTGGACCAAGGTGCAAGGGACGCGCTGGTCCGGAAGGGGAGGAGCCTTTTAGCTTCGGGAATATTGGAGGTCCGGGGTCAATTCGAACCGGGGTCGGCGATTTCATGCAAAGATGGCTCCGGGAAGGAGTTTGCACGTGGGCTCACTAATTACAACCACCAGGAGTTGCAAAAAATACAAGGGCGCCGGAGCGATGAGATCGAGTCCATTCTCGGTTATAAAGTTTACGACGAGGTCATCCACCGAAATGAACTGGTTATTTTGTGAGGAACTTTCTTTAAGCACCGACTTTTACGAAATGGGAAATCATCATATTTCCCCCCTAAATTTTCCTTGCAGGCTTCCTTGCCTCATATAACTTCCTATTTTTTTTGCCCCTTGCCCCTCCCTTCTTCCTGACTTAATAGCCTGTTTTATC
>JAJDAS010000272.1 GCA_029261755.1 Nitrospinia bacterium | reverse complement strand
TCTCCTTTTTCACAAAACTTGATGGCGTTGGAGACCAGGTTCCGGATGACCTCCATGAAAAGCTCATGATCAGCGTAAAGCCTGGTCCCCATTGGAACCTCATTGACCAGGGAAATTCCTTTTGTCTCTGCAAGGCATCCCAGGTGTTCCATTGTATAGGCGGCAATGGTGAAGCCGTCGAAAAAACAGAACTCCGGTTTCAAAACCCCTGATTTCATCCTTCCAATGGTTAACAATTCCTCCATCATTTTGAGTAGCATCTTTCCATTTGCATGGGCCTTGCTGATGAGATGTTTTTGCATTTCGGATAAGGGGTGTTCCGTATCGTCCATAGAAACTTCCAAAAATCCTAGAATTCCCGTGAGAGGAGAACGGACATCGTGGGAAATGAGAGAAAGGAATTTGTCTTTCATTTTGTTGGCGGCTTTAGCCTCTTCCCTTTCTTTCTCCAGTAGTTTTTTCTGTCGATGCAGTTCAAGGAATACATGAACCTTGCTTCTAAGGATATGCCGGTCAACGGGCCTGATCAGATAATCCACTGCGCCCAACTCATAGCCCTGAAATACATCTTCCTGTTTTTTATAAAACGCGGTCACAAAAATAATGGGGAGAAATTTCTCTTTTTTATTGGTCATCAATGCCTCGGCGGTTTTGTATCCGTTCATGGTGGGCATTTCAATGTCCAAGAGCACCAGGGCAAATTCATTTTCACCGGCTAGTTTCAAAGCTTCTTCACCGGAATGCGCAGATAAGATATTCAGGCCAGGATTTCTCAACCAACGCTCCAGGAGCTTCAGGTTTTCAGGATCGTCATCAACGATGAGTATGTTGTCTTTTTCCATTGTTTTCTGTTGTTTGTGGGACATTGTTAGTCGTAGTTGAAAAGAAACTTATTTGCCGCGCAAGCGTTGTTACATCTCCCCCTCCTTAAAAAGGAGGGGACTTAAAAATCTTTACCCTTTCCCCGGTTTTCAAAGATATGAGTAAAGATTAACTTGCTTAAGGGGGTGGGGGTTGTCGCAATGCTCCAAACGAGAGCATGGGATGTTTTTTATACTCTTGAGGGCTTACTTTATTCAATGAGTCCAAGCTGTCTGATTTGATCGAGCAGTTTTTTTTTTAAAATGGGTTTGAGGAGATAAGCTTCACACCCCGCCATAAAGGCTTTTCTAAGATTTTCGCTGTCTACAAACCCAGTCATCATCACAATCTTAACATTGTCACAACCGGCTACTCCCAAATCTCCTTCTCTTTTTCGGATTTCCTTTAGTGCCTCTTGCCCATCCATCTCAGGCATTTGAATGTCCAGCATAATCAGGTCATATGGCTGGCCTTCTTTCCACGCCATGTTGAAGGCGCTTAAGGCTTCCAGGCCGTTCACCGCTACATCGCAATCTCCGATAGGTGAAAGAATTTTCTGGAGTAGTAGCCGGCTGGAAAGGTCGTCCTCCACAATTAAGATTTTCATAGCTCTGCCTTCTTAATAATGTTAACAGCATTTAACGGTTGGATGCTCTCAACTCAAATCCGGCATTTTGCTCCCCTTTGGAATGAAAGAGAGAATGCCTCATCCGACCTGACAAAGTAGGTTAGCAAATAATACGAGATAAATCCATTCATGACCGAGCCAAAAGTCTTGGAAGGGCAATTATTGATGCCAAGATTGGAGGTCCGATAGCCTTGAAATTTTGAATGTGAGAATATTTTCAAATCCAGGAAAAATTTCCCTTGACATTCAAAAAAAATGTGCTAGTTTTACTATAAAAGAGGGATTGAACCACCGTTCCCTAAAAAAACTAACCGGAAAAAAATGGATTCCGCAATCATCTCTTCCAAAGGGAAGCCTCCCACCCATAAGAACATTAGGAGCGCCCAGGCAATATCAGCGGCTCCTATCGATAAAGGCAGCTCTGCTCAAGGAGGGCCAGGGGCCACCTTCAGGCAGACCAGAGAGATTTCTTCTATGATCACCGGCCAAATGAACGCTATCCTTACCGGTGTCGGAAGGAATGTGGACACATTCGCGTAGTTTCCTTTTATGTAAGGAGCGGATCAGTTCTTATTTTTTATAAACTGGCGGTTCCCCATGTGGCCTTTTTTTCCACCTCCTGTGTCCCCACATCCACCCCTCCGGGCATTTCTGAATGATTCCTTGAAGGAAGTGGGTACATTTCTGAGTCAGCAGTTGCGCATCCTCCTTTTTGTTCCCGGTGGACTTTATGGTGATTTCCGGACTATAAACCGTGCGGAATCGTCCGTTTTCCAAAGGATAGCTTGTGGCTGGGATAATGGGGGCGCCGGTGGAGAGGGAGATGGAAGCGAGTAGACGGGTCGTAGCTGCCTTTTTACCAAAAAAGTCCACAAAGATTTCGTTTCTGGCAAAGTTCTGGTCTATGAGAATGCCCACGCATTCGTTTTTTTTCAAAGCCCGAAGAATCCCTTTGGCGGCGTCGGTTTTGTAAATGATTCCGTTGCCGGAAGCCATGCGGAATTGGCGCAGCCTCTTTTCCAGGTAAGGGTTGTCCAGTTTCCTGGCGATGCAGTGGGTAGGCGGCAGATCGTTAAAACCGTAGAAAAGCCCCATCAGTTCCCAGTTTCCGAAATGACCCATCAAAACAAGAACACCTTTTCCTTTTTCAAAAGCTTTCCGAATATGGCCTTCGCTTCCCTGGTCAACTTCCACCAGTGAGCCGATGGATTCCCTGGTAACCTCTTTTATCCAGATCATGTGCAAAATTCCAAGGGCCAGGTTCCCAAAGGATCTTAAAATAATCTGTTTCTTTCGGTCTTCATCCTTCATTTCCGGGAAGGCAATTCCTATGTTGGTTTCCGCAATGGCCCTTCGGCGGGGCATAGAGTTATAGGCCGCCTTGCCGATGAATTGGGCTAGCTTGCAAACTTGGGATCTGCCAAGCCAGGGGACCCAAAAAGAGAAAAGGAGGAAGAGCAGGTATTCCAGGCAGTATCGGATTTTTTTAAGGAATGGCGATTTCAAATCAATTAGGGGTTGGAGTGGAGCGAAAATGAGGACCGTGTCTCAAAAGGGAAAGAGGCTTGTGACTTTCTCAAGAAATGCCTGGATACCCGGCAGGAGCATTCCCAATCTTTTACATCTGGTTTGGGCGCTTATTTTTTTGGAGTGCAGGCACTGTGTCACTGCTAAAAAATTCTTTTTCCCTTTAATCTTTTTTAACTTCCGCTAATTTCCAGACAAGGAGACCGGAGAAAAACAATAAGGAAGAGTTTTACTAATAACATAGACACAGTCGATGTACTCCATATTTACTTTTCTTTCATATGCCGGTGTTTTGCAAAAAATTGGGAGTGCTCTCATGCCCGTACGTTGCTTCAGAATTTTTCGCACACCGCCTGGGCCACTGCGTAGTGTGCGGAATGGCTAATAGATAGATGGATGGCATCACCACCAATTTTTTTTAAAACTTCATCCGCTTGGGAATGAAGTTTTACCGAAGGTCTGCCGCTTTCAGGAGAGTTCACGATTTCTATGTCGGTCCATTTAATCCCACCGCTAAAACCGGTTCCCAGGGCCTTTACCACTGCCTCCTTGGAAGCAAACCGGGCCGCGAAATGGATAGCGGGATTTCCCTTTTGCATGCAATAATCAATTTCCAGCTTGCTAAAAATCCTCGATAAGAAACGGTCTTCGTAACGCTGGATGGAGTTTTTGATTCTATCAACTTCAACAATATCGACGCCGATTCCTAAAATCATTCCGGAATTTATCTCTTACATTTTGAATAAAAAAGAAATTATCGCGCAGAGGCGCGGGGGAAAACATAGTAACAAGTGACAAGTAACGAGTGACAAGAAAACCCTACCTTAACTCGTCACTTGCTACTCGTCACTGTTTTTCCCCCTGCATTTCTGCGCGAGGTTAGCTTTTGCCTTAAAATTAAAAAAATCCTTGGTTATTTATTTGCTCTTTCGACGATGTTCCGAAAGCAAGAAATGCATGCGATCCTTGCCCTTAAGTTTTAGTTTTTTCAGGCGGCTGATTTCCGCCTCCTGTTCCGGTGTATGAAGTTTGTGGTGTTCCAGGTCTCTCACCTGTTTCTTTAAATCCTCATGTTCTTCACAAAGTTTTCTATATTCCTCATTTTCACTTTTTAAACCTTCATCCAATTCCGTTTCTGAAGCCATATCGGTTTTCCCTCCCTATTAAATGGTTAAAATTCCTGTCAATTCTTCGTTTCCTTGTTGATTTCCGCTTCACACCGCCGAATGTATTTGGGTTCGATGAAAGTATCACCTCCTTCCGAGCTATTTTCCAATTGTTGAGTCGCCAGCAGCCCAACGGCTCCGGCAGAGGCCATGTGAGGATTCATAATTCCAACACAATTTTTGCCCCCAAAGTGGCTCTCAATTTTTTCTTTGTGAATTTCAGCGCCGTTCCCAAAAAAGAAACCTTCTTCTTTCATCCTCTTCAAAAAAGTTTCCGGGGGCTCGGCCACATCCTCCATCACCCGATCCAATTTACCTTCTGAAAGCTTGAAAGCTGCCCCATATATTTCCTTCTTTCTCGCGTCCAGCCAGGGGCAGATGAGGTGTTTGGATGGTGGAGCAGTGAAGGCCATGGCTAGCAGAGTTTCCACACCTACCACCGGTTTTTTGGCTGCCATAGCCAAGCCCATTGCCGTGGCGATTCCCAACCTCAGGCCGGTAAAGGAGCCCGGACCTCTGGCCGCCGCGAAGGCATCCACTTGGTCCAGGGAAGTCCCGGTGGTCGCCAGGCATTCGTGGATCATGCCGAGGAGTTTTTGTGAGATGGATAGCTTGCCTGAATAGGTATTTTGCGATTGGATTTGATGGTTTCGGACCAGCGCAACGCTGGCGAACTGTGTGGATGTGTCGATGCCTAATATTATCATTAAATCCTTGTAAGGGAATCGGTTTTTTAGTCTAATTGTCGTATATTACCGAATAAATTTATTCTACCTCAAAACTTCCCTGGAAAAAACCCATTGGGTGTTGCAGATGCCTGTTGATATGGATTTATCCTTTAAATACAGATACTTAAGGAACTGCTTGTTCCATGAACAACCGATGTTTGAGCAGATAGTTGTAAACTTCCATGCCGGATGCCTATAATTACCAGGAAGTCTGTTGATCCTGGAAAAACGGTGCTCATGGTGGAGCTAATTGGTTTTAATTCCCCCTTATTAAGCTAATTTTCACCTATATTTTTGAAAATCTGGGAAAGACAACGATTTTTCATTGAGAATCGCGGAAGTGGCCATGATTTTTAAGTCCCCTCCTTTTGAAGGTAATGTCATTGACCAGGGGGATAAGGTTTTTCCGCCCCGGTAGGGGCATGTGAAAGTAGCCCAGCGATTTATCGCTGGGGAGGTTGTAATAAAACTTAAAAGTCCCGGAGGGACGATTGAAATAATGTGGGTTCGATTGCTCTGAACAATAGCCTCAGCCGTCCCTCCGGGACTGGTTTGGTTTTTATTTTTTTCCCAGCGATAAATCGCTGGGCTACTATCAGCCGTCCCTCCGGGACAAAATTAAGTACTTGAGCCGGCATTTTCCTTAAGTCAATGACATTGCCTTCCTAAGGGGAAAAAAGTTTCCCCCTGAAAGCCCCATGAAAAAACTGCCGCTCATCGAAAAAATCTATGTGGAAAAGGGGGCCGAGTCGTATAAAATCACTAACTCCCTGCTTCAAAGTTTCCACCCCATCATTCCGCAAACCGTCTCCAACGCGGAGGAGGCATTCGCCGACCTGGCAAAAACCTCTGAAGACCCCATTGGGGAGGGCAAAAAACGCCTCTTCATCGGTAAGCAAAACGGGGCCTTCCTAAAAAAATGTCCGGGCACCAAAAAGATGGTCTGCTGCAACTATTACGTCCTGAACATTGCCACCCAATGCAGCCTCAATTGCAGCTACTGCATTTTGCAGGAGTATTTCCAAAACAACCCCATCCTCAAGGTGTTTTGCAACATTCAGGACTGCTTTGCAGAGATCGACCAATTGACCCACAGCAAGCCCAAAGGGATCTTCAGAATTGGGACGGGTGAGTTTACCGACAGCTTGGCCCTGGACGAAGCCGCCGGTTTTTCCAGTGAATTGATTCCCTATTTTCAGGGAAAAGAAAATTTGATCCTGGAGCTGAAGACCAAGACCACGAAGATTGCCAACCTTCTCAAGCACAAAAATGTGGGGAATATAGCCATCGCCTGGTCGCTGAATCCCGATCCCATCATTGAGCGGGAGGAGGAAGGTGCTGATAAGCTGGAAGATCGGCTGGATGCCGCTCGTGCATGCCAGGAAAACGGCTATAAAATCGCCTTCCATTTCGATCCCATCATCCTTTATCCGGGATGGGAAAATGGATACCGGGATACGGTCCAAAAGATCTTTGAACGGATCAACCCCGAAAAAATCGTCTGGATCAGCCTTGGTGGATTCCGCTACCGCCCTTCTATGAAAAACATGATCCGCGAACGATTTCCTGAGAGCGGGTTGTTGGTGGGGGAGCAGGTGTTGTGCGAGGACGGCAAAATGCGCTATCTGAAGTCGCTAAGGGTGGAAGCTTACCGCAAGATTGCGGGTTGGATAAAATCCCATGGCCCATCGCTAAGGGTGTACCTCTGCATGGAAAGCCCGGAGATGTGGCGAAAGGTTTTCAAAAAAGCGCCCATGTGCCAGGAAAAGGATGATCTGCTTTTTGATGATGAGTAAGGTGTCTGGATTTCGCCTCAGGGTTTACCCAAAGGTTGGTGCTCCTTCCGAAGCAGGTCGAGGACGGTTTTCACCGGATTGAAGGTGATGATGGGGACCTCTACGAAGATGGTGATCCAATTGGCCATGGCGCCGTTCCAGAGGCCGGGAAGTTCCAAGGCCTTGAGCTGTCTGCCCTCGGAAGATTTCGAGGATATGAACCCCGTTTCGGGATCGGTGAAATTCATCAGGTCAAAGGGCTCTCCCCGATAATCCTTCACACCGCAAATGAGATCCACTGGATTGAAATGGGTTGAGGAATCCAGGGCTTCCCGCTGCGTTGGAGATTCCAGGTCAACCTGGGATTTTTCCACAATCTGGAGTGAGACGGTTCCGTCCCGGCCATTCACCCAGAAAGGCCCGCCTCCCGGTTCACCTTCATTTTTCACCATTCCGCAAACTCGGATGGGCCGGTTCAGCCTTTCAAAAAGAAAATCAGCTTTCTCCTTTGCGGCGCCCTTTGCAATTGCCGGCGGGATTTGGATAAAAAGCTTCTCTTTGGCAAACTCAAGCCCGCTTTCAAGAAGCGTCTCATCCACGGTGCCCTCAGCAATCTTTCGCAATATGTGGAAGACCTCTTTCTGAAGTTTCACTAAATATCCCCCCAGCGCCTTTTTATAGATGATGGTGGTATCCCGCAGATGGTCGGGTACCACATTGTCGATATTTTTTATGAAGACAATATCCCCATCCAACCTGTTTAGATTTGTGAGTAGGGCGCCGTGTCCACCCGGGCGGAAAAGCAGTTTTCCTTCGCTGTCGCGGAAAGGCTCATTCTCCGTGTTGACGGCAATGGTATCGGTGGCCATATCCTGGGTTGAATAGGAGCTGTCGAACCGAACCCCTTGCTTTTCATGGAGCGGAAGGAATTCGTTGATCTGTTTTTTGACAATTTCCACGTGCTCCGGTGAAAGGGTAAAATGAACGCGGCAAAGGCTGCTCCCATCACGGGCATAGGCCAATGCCTCAAGGAAATGCTCCTCGAAGGAGGTGCGGGATTGGCCTTGGTAGCCATGGAATTTGATCAAACCCTTGGGAAGTGTGGCGTAATTGAGGCCTGTTTCCGTCAGGATGTGCTCCAGTATAGGTTTGTAGTCAGCCACTTGGATGAGGGACTCCAGTTCTATTCCGGCCCCGGATAGTACCTCCTTCAGGTCATCGTAAAACGCGAAGGATCGGATTCCTTCCAGAAATGTCCGGAATTCCTGAAACTCTTCCTCTCCCTCCTCCGCCCGGCGAAGTATTTCCTCCCTGCCAATCCGGTTTTCGTTGTGGTAAAAGGATAAAAGCAGTTTGAACATGCGGCTGGCCGCCCCGGATGCGGGCGTGAACTTCATTACCCTGCCAGCGGACTCCGCTTCCTCGAAGCTTATCGCCAACTGCTCCACCTCTTCCTCCTGGAGCCGAAGAACCCCATCTCCCACCGTGCAGGGACGGTTCACCACTACAAAAGGGATCCCTCTTTTGAAGGTTTCAATCTGACCCAACACCTTCTCCGGCGTGGTGCCCATGGATTCGATCTGGCGGATGTCGTCGGAGCTGAAAATTGATTCAACCTTGTTTTGTTTTGTATCGGTCATAACTTATTTTTTTTGAAAAAGAGAAGAAAACCGCGAATGGTCGCGAATGAACGCTAATGTTTTTAACATAAATAGATTTCTATCTCAAGAAAGGAAAAGGCGGGTGATGAAAAAAGTAAGTCCTCCTTGCAAAAAGGCCAAGCGTTGGTTCTTTCAAGAATTTCCTTGATCTTTTCCATGGACGGCCCTTTTCAAAGCGTTGATACCATTGCATCGTAGCACCATTCGTGGTTAAATGAAGCATTTTTTTATCATCGAATAGTGGAAACCGTCATGGTCAAGCAACCCAATTCCGAGTTTGATCCCAACATGCTGGAGGAACTGCTCAAAGCGGAAAAGATTATGGTGGTGGATGATGAAGAGATCATTACCAACATCATTTCCAGATTTTTCCCCCAATGCCAGGTTTCCCTATTCCTGGATTCAACCCAGGCCCTGGACCATTATAAAGAGTCCACCAAAACAGAGAACCCTTTCACCCTCATCATTTCCGACATATTCATGCCGAAGATGGATGGATTGACCCTGCTGCAAAAAATCAGAGAGGTGGAAAAAGAGGCAAAAATCCGTACCATGGTAGTAGTGATGTCCGGTTTTGGAGACAAGGGAAGGCTAAAGCGGGCGCAGGAATTGGGTGTAGACGGTTTCATCGACAAACCATTCCTCAAGAAAACCTTTTTGGAATGCCTTTACGCGGTATTGAAAAACAGGGAAATGGAAAACTAGCAAAAGATTTTTTAAATACTGACCTCAAGACAAAGAGACAAAAAACAAACCCTAAAAGATTTTTTTCACAAGGAGTAAAAGAGTTAAAGAGAAAAGCTGAAGAAGGAACCCAGAAAGACTAAGACTTATTTTCTTTTTCCCTCCTCTTTTTCTCTTTGTGAAATCCGGTTTCGCCGTTTCTTTTAGTATTTTTCTGTGACCTGATGAAGCTTGTTTATCTATGAAACCTTTGCATGCAATCAAACTTTTTTTCCTCCTGGCGGGATTTGTCGTTTTGTTCTACCTTTTTCGGAGCCTCGGCATAGAAAAGGTGATGGGCCAGATTTATCAAATGGGATGGGGGCTTGCCGTCATCCTCTGTTTTCCCATCATCATCCAACATGTTTTATTTGTTTTTGGGTGGCAGCTTTCTTTTTCCGGGAAGGCGTTCCGGTTTTGGGAACTCTTTCAAGTCAACCTGCTGGGCGAGGCCTTCAACTACATTACACCAAGCGGACAGATGGGCGGAGAACCACTCAAGGCCATGTCCTTGCGAAAGGAGCTTGGAGGGGTCCAGGCTCTGAGTTCCGTGGTGGCCGCCAAGACCGGCAAAACCGTTTCCATGGCTGTCTTTGTCCTCCTGGGAGTGCTCTTCACCATTCCTAACTTTAACCTTTCTCCTGAACTAACCAAGGCCGTCATGTCCTCCCTGGCGGTCTTTGTGCTCCTTTGCCTTACCCTGTTTTTTGTTCAACAGAAGGGTCTTTTTGGTTCGGTCACGAGGCTCCTGGAAAAGGTTCCATTTCTGTCTTCCAGGATCAAGGAGAAAATCGGCCACTTTGACCTGGTTGACCAGGGATTGAAAGGCTTTTATCGCGGCCAGAAGGGGAAGTTTTTCATGGCCATGTTCGTGTATGGTTGTGGATGGATGATAGGAGCCGTGGAGATATACCTGATTCTTTATTTATTGGGGATACCGGTCACATGGTCCGCAGCCCTGGCCATCGAGGCACTCTCCATCATCATTACAGCAGTTTTCTTTTTTGTGCCCGGCGGACTGGGAATTCAGGAAGGGGGGAAGGTCTTCATCTTCCAGCTTCTTGGCATGGACCCGGCAGCTGGAATGGCATTGGGCTTGGTGAGGCGGCTTCGGGAGTTAACCTGGGTGGCCCTGGGCCTGGTGATCTTCGCCTACAGGCCCATGAAAGGGAAAGAACAGCCTGGCATGGGAATGGAAACTTCCGTGGTGGGGTGACTAGACTATTTCGCTGATTTGAGGGCTGCCAAAAGAGGTTCCTTCCGAAACGTTCCCTGAACGGTCATAAGTCACTTGCTCTTCCTTCCGCTCCTTCGCTACTTCCTCCCTGGCTTCCACTTCCATCCTGGATGCATTTGCCGCCACCGTCCGGTCCTGTGCAGAAGGTTCTTCCGGGGCCAAGGCGGCCCGCTTGATCTGCTGAGCCTTCCGAATGGTTGCCTCCGGGTCGTTTGGCACTTTCGAGGTATCAATGTTCACCTGTCCTTCCACTGCGTAGCGCTTGCCGTCCGGTCCTGTGGTGTACTCGTACTTGGGGCCTCCCCTGGCGTGTCTACCGGCGGCTGCGACATGGGTCTGCTCGTGGCGTCGGACCTCCGCGTCCCTCTTTTTCAACTCTACCACCTCCTGCTTTTCTTTCGGATCCTGCACAGCCTGGTTCAGGCCACCCCCAGATGCTCCACTATGGGCGGAGGTAGGCATGGAGGAGGGGAAGGAATTTGGAGTATATGAAGTGGAGCTGGAAACAAACATTGGTGCTCTCCCTTATAGGCTGGGGGAATTGAAGATACTTAAACGCTTACTCTGGTGGTTTACCTTTTGTAACTGCTCAGGTTCAAAGTTCCAGGTTCACCGTTCAAGGTTCCCCGTTGAAAGCCTTGTGCTCTTGCTGCCGTTTACCAGTACCGGTGGAGTAATGGGGCCAGGATTTCCGTTTTACAATACAATCGAGTCATTTGCCTTGGTTTTTTCCAATACTCCGGTACTCCACCACTCCATTATTCCCTCTATGAATGGGATAGCAGCTTTCTTGTACATGTTCCGGTAGGCTAACAAAATTTAAAATATCTTTTGCGCCTTAATTCCTTTTACGGAAAAAAACGCGGAGGACTTTAAACAAATTTCGTAACTTCTCAGGTTCCTAAACCAGGGTTTCACGGTTCCAGGTT
>JAJDAS010000271.1 GCA_029261755.1 Nitrospinia bacterium | reverse complement strand
TACGTTGGCCAGGCCGCGCTTGATCAGGTGGGCGTTGAGGAAGGTTTTGTTCTTCAGGTAAAGATAGGCCCAAGGGTTGCCCTTGTCGTCGCTTTCTATGGTGTCGGTTCTCAGGAAGACCCTGGTTCCTTTGGTCCTTTCCTGTAAAAATCCGACAGCCTCTTCCTCTTTTCCAGGAATCGATTTTACGCCGATAAGCCTAATCCGTCTGCCGTCGCTCAAAAGAACCAAGCCAGGCTCCAGGACCTTTTTAACACCAAAATATTTTTCGCGCTTTTTATGTTCTTCGTGGATTTTTGAACCGAACCGAAAACTCTTGGGGTCCACTATTTTGTTAACTCTTAGGGGATCCTTAAAAATGTACGGCAGTTTTTTTATTTCTTCCTGAAAATTTTGTTTCGGCCCTGTTTGTTGGTGGAGTTGGAAGTCGGCGTTATCGAAAAGCACGGGCGGCTCCCATCCCAATTTTTCCTTGATGATGGGCAGGAAGTCTTCTCTGAGTTCGTAACCTATGGAGTTCCTGTTGAGATTCTTGGAGGCCAGAGAGGTGGTTCCGCTTCCCAGGAAAGGATCGAGGACGGTATCCCCCACGAAGCTGAACATCTTGATGAGCCTTTTGGGGAGTTCCTCGGGAAAGGTAGCCAGGTGTTTTTTTTGTTTATCGCCCACGAAATTCCAATGTCCGTAAAAATATTCATTCCACTCTTCCTTGGTCATGGCGGATTTTTTTTTCATTTCCTTATCTATTTCTGGCGGCTTGCCCAGCTTTTTGAACAAGAGGATGAACTCATAATCGAGCTTGAGGATTCCATTTCTTGGGTAGGGGAAGGAGCCCATGATAGTTCCGCCGCCGGAGGTGTTCGTGGTGGTGACCTTTTGCCAGATGATGGCGCCCATGTAATCGAATCCGGCATTTTCACAAAATTTGATGATCTCGGTCCTGATGGGGATCACCTTGTATCGGCCATAATAAACGGAACGGGCAAACTGGTCGCCTATGTTTACGCACAGGCGACAGCCCTTGTGTAAAATCCGGTGGGACTCCTGCCAGACCAAGTTCAAATGATTGATGTATTCTTCGTAGGTGTCGTTGTAGCCCACCTGGTCCTCGTTGCCGTAATCCTTCAACTGCCAGTAGGGAGGCGAGGTGATGACGAGGTGAACCGATTCATCCTCCACCTCCTTCATACATCTGGAATCGCCGTGGATAACTTTATGGTTGGTTTTCATTTAAGAGGAACTCCGGGGGAGGAAAGGGAAATAACATCGAACGTCGAACATCGAAGAAGGTGAGTTATTGTTGAAAGGAAAAAGGCAAAAAAACTTTTTAACCACGAATTGCACTAATTTCTCGAATTAAATATAAATGGCAAAAGCTTTTTTAAATTAGTGTACTTCGTGCAATTCGTGGTTCTCAGGCTTTTGATTTTAAAGGTTTTATTGTAAGTTTCTAAAACCTACCAAGAACCTCTACCAACCTATCCACCTCTTCCTTCCGGTTCATCTCCGTTACGCAGAAGAGCATGGCGTCCCCCAGGTCGGGATAAAAGCTAGTCAGGTCGAGACCGCCGATGATCCCCTCTTTCTCCAAAGATTTTTGAATCTCCACCGCAGGAACCGGGGTCTTGACGGCAAACTCGTTAAAAATCGGAGCGGAAAACAAGGGTTGGTATCCCTTGAGAGAAGCAATCTTCTCTTGGGCATAAGCAGCCTTCTTCATATTGAGAAGGGCCAACTCACGTAACCCATTTTTCCCAAACAGGGAAAGGTAAACGGCGGTTCTCAAGGCGCAGAGGGACTGGTTGCTGCAAATGTTGGATGTGGCCCGGTGTCTCCTGATGTGTTGCTCTCTGGTGGAAAGGGTGAGGACAAAACCCCTCTCCCCATTCTTGTCAACGGTTTCTCCCACCAGTCTTCCAGGCATATTCCGAAGAAAATCCTTTTTGGCGGCGAACATACCCACATACGGCCCGCCAAAGGAAACAGGCAGACCGAAGGATTGGCCCTCGCCTGCAAAGATATCTGCCCCGCAGTCAGCGGGCGACTTCAACACAGCCAGGGAAAGGGCCTCCACCGTGCAATGGATCAACAGGGTGCAGTTCTCATTGAGGTTTTGTGCGATGGTCTCCGGATTTTCCACGCAGCCAAAGAAGTTCGGGGTCTGAATCAATAGAGCTGCGGTCTGACTGTTGAGCGCATTTTTCACCGCATCATAATCGGTGCGTCCGTCTTCCTGGAGTGGGACTTCCACGATCTTCATACCGAGATTACGAATGTAAGTCTCCAGAACCTGCCGGTATTCCGGGTGGAGGGACCGGGAAATGATAACCTCATCCCTCTTGGTGACCCTTTTCGCCATCAGCACCGCTTCCGCAGCGGCGGAGGCGCCGTCGTACATAGAAGCATTGGCGATATCCAGGCCGGTAAGTCTGGTGACGTAGGTTTGGAATTCAAATATGGCTTGAAGCGTACCTTGGCTCACCTCCGGCTGGTAGGGCGTGTAGGAGGTAACGAAACCCGACTGGCCGGACAGGTGATTCACCGCAGAAGGGATATAGTGATTGTAGGCTCCGGCTCCAAGGAAAGATGGGGAGCTTTCTACGTCACCATTGTTCTTACCCAGTTCCTTCATGTGTCGAAGGAGATCCGGTTCCGACATAGCCGGCGGAAGGTCCAGGTCCGACTTAACCCTCAACTCCACCGGAATGGTTTTCAGGAGATCTTCAATGGAGTCGACACCAATTTCTTTGAGCATTGCGTCCTTGTCCGACGCCGTATTCGGTATATAGCGGTTTGTCATTCTCCCGCCTCTTCTTCTACATAATGCCTGTACTCGTCGGCTGAAAGAAGCTCTTCCAACTCGCCCTTATCTTCAATTTTGATCTCCACGATCCAGCCGTCTCCGTAAGGGTATTGGTTGGCTAAGTCCGGGTTGGCTTCCAGTTCCGTATTGACTGCCAGAACCTCTCCCGTGAGGGGAGAATAAATGTCCGATACGGTCTTCACCGACTCCACTACACCCATGCTCTCCTGAGACTTCAAGGAACTGCCCACATTCGGCACCTCCACAAATACGATGTCTCCCAATTGGCTTTGGGCGTAGTCTGTAATGCCCACCAATCCTTTTTCTCCATCCACGCTTACCCATTCATGTTCTTTGGTATAAAGAAGTCCTTCCGGGTATTCCATCTTTTGGCCTCCTCTTAAAAAAATTATAACTGCATTGTGGTTATCAAGTTCAAAGTTCCAGGTTCAAGGTTGGTCTTGCGCACTTCATATAGTCTTCTAACCGGTTCAATTGTTAACATTTTTAATCCTGAACCGTGACCCCCTGAACCCTGAACCGGATCTTTACTTTCTTACATTAGTTTCACAAAAGGGGGCTTTTACTACTTTGCAGGGTACCCGATTGGACCGGATCTCTATTTCCAGTTCATCGCCTATTTCCACAGTGGTTTTATTGCAAACATAACCCAACCCCACTCCTCGATTCAGGGAAGGCGAAAAGGTGCCGCTGGTGACCCTGCCGATTTTCTCCCCGTTTTTCCAAATGGCGTACTCGGCGCGAGGTATCCCACGGCCCTGAATTTCAAATCCAATGAGACGAACCGGCGGACCTTGTTCTTTTTGCTTGATGATCACTTCTCTGCCGACGAAATCCCCCTTGTTCGGCTTCACCACCCAATGAAGTCCAGCTCCCATGGGACCATGCTCAGAATCCAGTTCACATCCATAAAGGGGGTAACCCATCTCCAGGCGCAGGGTGTCCCTGGCACCAAGTCCTACAGGCTGGATTCCCTCATCCTTGCCCACGCTCAAAATCTCTTCCCACACTCCAGCAGCAGATTCCGAGGATAAATAGACCTCGAAACCATCTTCTCCCGTATAACCGGTTCTGGAGATCAGGGAATCTATTCCACATACCTTCCCATTGGCAAAATGGTAATAAAGAATGGAAGAGAGGTCGGTATCCGTGAGTTTTTGCAAAATTTTTTCTGATTCCGGCCCCTGGATTGCCAACTGGGCCGTATGTTGGCTGATATTGGTTACTTCCGCCGATGTTTTGTTGTTTTCCAGAATCCAGTTGAAATCCTTGTCGGTATTGGAGGCATTGACGCAAAGAAGGTAATGGTCCTCCGAGTGGCGATAGATAAGGAGATCATCCACTGCTCCGCCGTTGGGGTAACACATGACGGTATACTGTACCCCGAAATCCTTGAGCCTGGAGACATCGTTGGTGACCAAATATTGAAGAAGCGCCAGGGATTCCCGGCCTTTGATCTCAATCTCCCCCATATGGCTGACATCGAAAAGTCCGGCGGCATTACGAACGGCGCGGTGTTCTTCCATAACACCTTTATACAGCACCGGCATCTCCCACCCCCCGAAATCGATTAGTTTCGCTTTCAAGGATTGATGGGATTCAAAAAGGGGGGTTCTTTTGAGGGGCGTGTTAGAATTTTGCATTAAATATTTATAATGAAAATCTTCCCGAAAGACAAGTTAAACCGAAAATCAGTGGAGAAAAACCTTGTGAAGGATGGGATTTTCTGTGACAATTCCGTTTCCGGTTTTGCAGTTTCGATGAAAATACCCCAACTTACTCTCTACACGGTCTACAGCCCATTCTGACTAACCGCCACTTCTATTGTTTCAATGGAGGTTTCCCATCAGAGCAAATAAAATAGTATGTTCAAAACCAGAGTCAAGAATGAACTTTAGGTAATTAATGCTAACTTATCAAATTACAAGGAATTTTAATGTTTTTTTTCAAAAAAAGCCTTTACAAGCTCAATCTGTTTATGTTACACTCTCTCAAATTATTTTATGCTGGGTTAGCAATATCCTACTGACATTAAATTGTGGAGTCTAAATTCATGCGAAAAACGAGTTATTTTTTGATGCTTATCGGTGTTTTTATAACAGTCATTTCTGTAAACGGATCAGTTCAAGCCGATGAGGCTTCGTTAACGAATGCCAATGCCCCCCTTACTATAGCTCTTAATTCCGGGATGGAAACGAACTCCACCAATACAAGTAGATCCGCCGGAAATGAAAATTTTGCAGGGGTCAGGATGGGTTTAGAGCTTTCCACGGCAGATGAAGATCTTGGTGAATACCATGAAGAGGGAGATGAGTACCTGGAAGAAACTCTGGACCCTTATGAAAATTTTAACAGATCCATGTTTCAGTTCAATGACTTTTTGTTTGAGAAAGTCATGAAGCCCGTAGGAATTACCTATAATAATCTCACCGATGAGGATTCGCGGGGGATAGTGAAAAGTTTTTTTGAAAATATTGCCATGCCTGTAAGGCTTGTGAGCAGTGCGATTCAGGGAAACCAGGAGAAGATGGGAAGAACCTTGGTAAGATTTTTTATCAATTCCACCCTTGGTTTAGGAGGAATGGTGGATGTGGCAAAATCGGAATTCAAAATAGAACCGGTGGAAGAGGATTTCGACCAGGCCCTTGGTTATCACAAAGTTGGAACAGGCTCGTATATTGTATGGCCTTTGATTGGCCCATGTACCACCAGAGCAACCTTTGGAAAGATTGTAGATAGCGTTCTGGATCCATCGTGGCTCTTAGGGCCAAACTTTGCGGCTGACTTTGGAATTGGCGCGGGCAGGAAAATAAACGAAACTGCGCTAAGCCTTCACTACAAAGAAGAGATTGATGAGATGGCTATCGATCCTTACCTGAGTGTAAGAGACCTTTACCTGCAACATCGCAGAGGGAAGCTTAAAGAATAATTCGCTGGCACCATAATTTCGACCCGCCCTTTCTTTAAAGTAACTCCCACCCCTTTTCTTTCATTTCCTCCAGGTTGGACCCTTTTCAAGTGTAATCCTTTAGAAAACCTTTCCCATAAGTACTAGTCTCCGCAACGCAGCCTGCCTTTATTAAGTCGTTACAATATTACATTTAGTGAAATCCTTGTATGGGCCTATTCCCAGTAAAACCGGAAAAAGAGCTGGCTCTCAAAAGCAGAATGCAATCTCTTGGAGTCCTTGAGAAAGACTTGAAGGAATCCTTTATTCGTTCCGGCGGCAAAGGCGGCCAGAAGGTGAACAAAACTTCCACCTGTGTTTATCTCATTCACTCCCCAACTGGAACAGAGGTCAAATGCCAAAAGGAACGCTCGCGAGCTTTGAATCGGTATCACGCCAGGGTAACTTTATGCAAAAAAATGGAGTTGCAAGCGAAAGGTGAAATGAGTGATGAGGCAAAGAGGATGGAAAAAATTCGCAAGCAAAAAAGCAGGCGTTCGCGGCGGTCGAACCAAAACCAATGAGGCACATTCCCTAACAACCCCTTTTATCCCATAGCCGTCAGGCTAAGGGGTTAGGAGGTTGGCAAAAGAGTTTTTAAAACACCTCAAGTTGTAAACGGCACAATAAAATCAGTTACTTACTCTTCCAGAATAGCCGTTTCGCAGTTCCAATGGGACTCCAGCTACTGCCACCAGCCATATTAAAACCGCTACTGCTTCCGCTACCCCTACCGGATTGACCCACAATGGCATGACTTTCACCACCGGCCATTCCAATTCCGGTGACCTTACCGGTTCCCATCTCGATGATACTGTGGGCTTTTCCCTCACTGACATCTTTCATGGCGGAACCCGCGCTTACGTCGAAGGTATTGGAAGCGGATCCTCCGGAAAAATCAGACAGGCTGCCTAAGGTGAGGACCAGTAGGTAACTGGTCCCGAAGGAACATCCCGTGGGAGGATCAAAAACAAGGAACAATGCCTCCAGGTTGCCGCTCTTTTTGTTATTGAAAATGATTGGAGAGGCAACCAACCTCGCGCTTGCCAGTCCGCCGGCGCTGACTGTACCCAGCGTATTCCCATCCCTGTCCAGCTTGGTCCCGGAAACCAGGCTCATATCCACTTTAATTGCGCTGGTGATGGACGGAGCACCTGGATCGGTGATGAGAAAGTAAAGCCTGGTGGTAGGCAGTGCGTCCGCCTCCGGGTCATCATAGGTGCCGGAACCAAAGAGCAGTAAATTGAGGGTACCGTCGAGTTCATAATCATAATCCCAAACGGCGGGGGAGTAGTAAATGGGATAATCGGTGTTGCTGGACGGCAGGACCCCTGCGTTTGTTAATTGCGTTTCAGCCCAATTAGCTTTTACACTATCGCTGGTATCGATATGCCAGAGCCGCCCTTTCAAATCCACCTGGTAGCCGGTGCTAACCAAGCTGCCGGTTTTTTTGATTATGGCCACCGAATCAGCTATAAGCCCATACTGAACAGCTGAACTGGCGCCATCCATCTCAAAGTCAGCTCTCAGGGCACTGCCATCTTCCACATTGACCACATGGAAAATTTCCCCTTTTGAGTCGGAATAGGTGGTGTCGTCATAACCGGAGCCCACAAAAAGAGTCCACTTATTGGTTGCTCCATCCAAAATCCTCCCAAAGGCGGCAACAGACCATGTTTCTCCAAGTGTGTTTGAAGCGCCGGACAAGTCCACAGGTGAAGTTTGCGCGGTATGCCACAGGAGACTAAAGGGGGCAGCACTTTCATCGTACCGTTTATCGCCAGCCCAGTCACTCCCGCTATAATCGCTGGAACCACTGGGATGGGTGACATCCAGCATAAAATAATTCTTTCCTCCAGGACCTTCACCGCTTCCCACCACCGTGTGCCATGTGGAATCGGCAAATTGTACATCGTTGGCCTTGGGAGAAGAAGCAACACCGTAAATATGGTCGGTGGGGTTGAACTCCTGTCCGGTGTAGCTAGCTGGGTCGGGTGAGGCCATGGCATTATCGTAAAGAGTTTTTAGTATGGGCAGTAAGTCGGGGGGAACGTAAGCGAAAATTTCGTCTCCATTATCAAAGTCGAAGGCGTGGAACATTCCGTCATTGCTGCCCGCGTAAACCACGGTATCTCTGCCTGCAAACTCTATCTGAAAAGCATCTCTTCCGCTGAGATTGTCCTCCGGTTCTATAGGTTTCCCTATGGCCACAGGTACAACATTGGTCATATCACCCACTAACCATTGGCGCCCGTAATCCACCGTGCCGTCAGCCGCTTCATCCACCCCGCCCAGGGCAAAATTGATGATGGCCTTGGCATAGTTTGCGCCTACGCCCCAACCGGCCAAGGTATTGATTGTAGTGGAATTCGAGTCTGTAAAGTCCAGAAGGGTTCCATTCGCCTGGGAGGTATAAACCTTTCTGTCGCCCCAAGGCTTGAGATAGAAAGCCCCTTTATAGTTATAAGTTATTTCGTCAGCGGTTCCCGGGTTAAAGGTTATGGTTGAACCTGTGTATTGATATGCGGTTAATTCCGAGGAGTTGCAGTCGGTCCCGTCTTCGCAATAGAGGGCAAGATCCGTGTACTGGTAGGTATCTCCCCCCACAGTTAGGGTTAGCGGAGGTTGATCCACGTCCCCATCTCCATTCGTATCCCGCCAGGAGACGTGCTCATCTGCCAAGTTCCCGTTTACAACAGCATTGGGAAGATTGGTATCGGATGAAGGAATAAAGAGAGTTGTCCCGCCATCCCAGAGAAAACGGTCATTAACAAGGTCCACCCCTCGGAGGTGGCCCCGCCATTGCGGGTAATCGCTGGAAGCCAGGATGCCCACGTCATTGGTGACAAAGGTGCCTCCCGATGATGTAGCGGTGGGAGCTGCGGTTACAAAATCTCCTGCAGCAATAGCCGCCGCGATATTCAAAAGGGCCTCTTTCAATTCCGCCTTGCTGGTGACAAAAAAGGCGTAGTCGTTGCAGGCGCCTCCACCGGTTCCGCAACTGCCGGGAGTGGCGGGGATGGTGCTTCTTTCCAGGCCGTAAAAGGGGTCGCTGGCATCGGTGCCGCCACGCCTGGCAATTTCGTTAAGGTTTGTCCGCCTATTGTCCATCCCACTGGCATTGGGGTCGATCACTCCGATCACAAAGGTTTTCACCGGAGTGCTAACGGCTCCGGTAGTCAAATCGAATAGTTCCTCGGCGTTGGTGGCGCCGCTTGGATTGCTGGCATGCATAAATGAAGTATTACTCCCGAATCCATCCCCTACGTAAATGATATAGTTCTTGGTATAACAGCCACCGCTGGAGTTGGGATCGCCAGGAATGACCACGTTGGAAAAATAATCATAGGCGTCATTATAATTATCTCCATCCCCCGTGTTTTTGAATGTTTCCTTGACACGTGTATCACCTGAGGAGGCGTCATCCATGGCTATACCTCCGTCCTGCTGAAGGGCCAGGAATTTTTCTATCACCGTAACTTCGTCGGCATTACTATCCGATGCACCCCCGGGCCCGTTTTGAGTCAAAGTCCCATCCCAATCGATTTTCACCCACAGCTTTCCCGCTGTCCCAACGTCTACCGGGCTTTTATTGAAGGCGGGATAACCACCGCTGGTATGAGTAAAGGTGTTGTAGTAATAGGGCAAATTATCATGGGCTCCGCCAAAGGAAGCAGTATCACCTTGGTAGTCTGTGGAGGTTTCAAAATGGTCAGTTCCATGCGCATGATCGTGAAAATAAGTGTAATAACCTGTTTGGCCGTAGGACATCAGACCGTAATTGATCACGTCTTTGGTGGTCTCCAAGACCCCGGTCTCCCCGGCGGTCAGGCCTGCCAGCACATCTTTCAAATTGTAAAACCGGCTTCCGTGGGAGGCATCGTCTCCCTCGTTATCACCTACCCCGCCGCTGCCATCAAAGACCCGCGTCATGTACTTGTCCGTGGCAACGATCAACAGCACATTGGGCTTGCTGTCATCCACAATGTCGTCAATTTCCCGCAGGATGTCCATTTTCGCATGGGAACGGCCTACCAGGAGCATGGAAAATACCATAATACTAATGAAGGTGAACCATATATGCTTTTTCATTTTAAAACCCTCCTTGAAATGGTGGAATGGTGGAACAATGGAATGGTGAAGCAATGGAATAATGGAATGTGGTTTTAAAAAAGAAGGTTCCAACTTTCCAACACTCCATTGTTCTTCGATCATTGCCAGGTTACCTCACCGGTGGCCACATTGGTGCCTCCCGACGTGAGATCTTTCCCGCCGTAGGAAGCATAGCTTTGATAAAACTCCATATACTCCTCCACAACTACAGTAGCAGGAACGGAACCTCCCACGGTCCCTTGGGAAGTAAGATAGATTTTTTTATTGCCATCAGACTCAAGATTACCATCACCGTCAACATCGTCCATGGTGTAAACGGTAAAGGCACCATTGCCCACAGGAATATTTTGGCTGGTAGCACTGTAGGTAGGCAGTTGATCGGAGATATTCCTTCTTTGGATGCTCGTTTCACCCATACAGTAAGTCCTCGGCGTCAAAAAACCGGTCCATCCGTTAGTGACATCGAAATTGGAATGTAAATAGTTCCTCCCGGCTTCCAGCCCGGCATCGGCTACGTAAAACGCGCTAACGCTGGTTTGGTAGTTGGAGCTAATTTTTACGCCTATGCTGGTGGTATTGACCGCAGCGGCGGCAAGCAAACTGAGGAGGACCATGATCAATAATGCAGTGACCAGGGCTATGCCGCTTTCATCCGATCCGCTTTTTAGGAGAGATTTTTTATTCCCAGTATCAAATATTTTCATCGGTTTTCCCTTCATAAACCAAGGTTTCTTGGCCTGACTTTTGCTGAAAGTGTCCTGGTTCTGTATTGACCTGTATTAGGGTCCGGTTTTTCAGTCTTTGCCGTGATGGCGATTTTTATAAGCCTCATATTCGCCCTGGTTGCCGTAACAGCAGCGTTTTTATCCAGATAGGTGAAGGTAAGGCTTGATACATTTTCCGCAATGGGCAGGAGGCCATTAGCGTCTGCCACCCATATCGTATTAGCGCTATCCCATTCCCAAACCATTTTATCAAGCGTCTTATCCGTAGTGTTATAAGAATACCGAACCGTTTCCGTTTTATCATCCGCGTCAATATCAGCCTCGAAGGTAAAGGCTGTAGCCGATGCTTCATCAATATCCTCGGCTGTTCCATCGCCACTGAAACCATTGCCTGCATCATTAACATCCGCATTAGGCACGACACCACCCGTGATCCATTCTTCCGCGATGTAACCCACCATGCGCAGGTCCCGAGTCATGAAATCCACGCCAACCCGAGCGTTTTGCATCGATTCCACCACCTGGTCCTGAACACTGTATGCCTTTTGCTGGGTGATCAACACATCATATACCTTGGACATGAGATAGAGCCCCAGGACCATGGCGATCATTATCTCCACCAGGGTAAAACCCTTTGAGTTCCCACAAATCAAATTAAGCTCTTTTCTAGTTGAGTTCAACTGGTCCATAACTAATACCTCTTCAAGTTCCGCTTTTTATGGAGGAGATGGTTACCGTTCTGGTGCTGCCGAGGGCATCCTGCCAGGTAACAATTACTGCGATATCCTTTCTGGAGGCCGGAGTCACCAGATCGGTCCTATCCCATATATTCCAGGTGCGGGTATAAATACCCCCTGCAGCTCCGGCATTGCCGTTCTCATCCACCTGGGTTTCCTGATAATCGGTCACTGCGGTGCTCAGGAGCCCGGTGGTGCTGTTATTCCCCGCAGCGAGATCGTCAAGACTGGCTTCGGTGAAGTCTAGATTGATCAATTCCTCCAACTTGTCCTGAGCGAGGACCGTTGCTGTTGTAAAATGTGCGCCAAAGGCATTGCCCTGGGTTACGTTGGTGGAAATGGAGGCAATGCCTAATAGAGCAACGGACAGGATGAGCATTGCCATCATTACTTCTATGAATGTAAAACCGGACTGTTTGTTTGTTGCTTTCATGATTTTTCGCCCCCTGTCCATATAAAAAGCAATTCTTATACCTATGGCAAGACCTCCCAAAATCAGGCTTTCTGTCGCGATTGTAACAAAAATTGTCAGTTTAGTGGAGCAAAAGTACAAAAAAGTATAAACATCTTTTTTTTGTTTTTCTCCAGAATAGGTCAATACCCTTTTTAAGGAATATACTTCGCCTGGATTTTAAAAGCAACAGGTTTTTTTAAAGCTAATCAAAGATGTTTGAAGTCTTTCAATTCTTAAACCTATCTAGACCACGGAGTACTCGGAAAGACACAGCGCAACGAAGCCGCTACCAAAAAGAATATTAGCCGCTAAGATCGCGAAGAAACACGAAGAAATAATAAATGAAAAGGCTTGAATTTGTGGGCGGATAATTTTAGGGCAGGTTAAGAACAAGGAGTGGCTGGAAGCCGGTTTGGAGAAGGAGGGTCAGTTTAACGCGTTGTTTCAGGGGTAAAAGCCAGGCTACTTATTCTTCTAAGTAAGGGAGGAGATATTCCATTAAATCATCGATCCCATTCTCTTCCAGGTCAGGAAAAGCGGGCATGTTGTCCCATCCCCCCTTGATAGTTATTTTCCTGATATTTTCTTCCGAAACGGGGAGGATGTGTTCATCAAATTTTTTTCTTTTTAATAAGCCTGTCAATTTTGTTGCGTTCGGGTCCGGGCTTTTCCCTTTTAAAGAGTGGCATGGGGAGCAGTTCTCTTTATAGACTTCCTCCCCGGTAAGAGGTTTTGTTTCTTTTTCAGGTTTCTTCTTTTCCGGGGAAGGTTCTTCGGGAGTACGGTCTTCCAACTCACGAACTGTTACCTGATCTCTGTACTCCAAAGGCACACTCATGAAACCATCGGAAAAATGAACGTTGCCGTCCCTATCCACCCATTTGATCAACTTCCCCGCATCGGAACTCAAGGAAAAAAAACAAAAAAAGAAGGCAATAAAAAGGATGATTCCGGTTGGTTTCCCTATGATTTTTTTCATGAGAAAAAAGTTTTTAACAACTTAGGTTCAGGTTTCTAATAAAAAAACCATCGGCTTTCAGCAAAAATTCGCCGAAAGCCGATGGTTGTGCATCTTGTTGATTTGCTCTAATGCCAAGGGGAGTCTACTTCCAACCCTTTTTCTGGATGGCATCGGGTGAAACGGCCTTGATATTGAGGTAATCCACCGTATCCGGATCATAAATAACGGCAGTGCCTCCACCGCAGGAATCGCTTTCCAGATAAATCCCGTTTCCTCCCACTAAGGCGCCGTTGATATATTGAACGTCGCCGTCATGTTCCTTCTGCTCTATTTCAACAAAAGCGGGGGTATAGACCAAACCGGAGATATTGGCTGCGTCATGAATATCCACAATCCCTCCCTCGTACATCAAGGCAGGCATGTCTTCCTTTTGAGTAAAGGAGGTATAGCCGGTTAAAGTAACCCCTCTCGGGTCCTTTGACCCTCCATCGTAGGAAGCAACTTCCGCCCAGGCGGAGGCATATCCGCTCAACCATGGAAAAGCAGGGTCGGTATCGTCAACGCTGGTGCGGCTGGCTGCCTCGGTGGTCCAGGTAGTAAAGTCATCCGCGTGAAGCGTTGTGGTACCGGTGGTGGGACTTGTAGCCGGATTAATATTCATTGGAACATGGATCTTGACTTTGAAGCTGTTGCTGGAAGGGTTGGTCAGGTTTACAACTAGGGAACCCTTGATACTAATGCAGCCGGCAGCATAATCAAGATCATGATCCTCGCTTGGGTCCACCGTAACCGCTACTATCCCATACAGGGTTGTGCAATTCTCCACGGCGGTAGCAAATTCAGTCCATGTTAAAACATTACTCGTGGCTGCTGCTGCTGCATTATAACGGCCAAAATCAAATAACTGGGCGGAAGGATCAGCGAAGTAGGTCAAAGGACTTTGATCTCCCGAATACCCGGCATTGTTCAGATCCGCATACTCCATCTTGGTGGCGTCATATTGGGTGGGTGATTCCCCGAGCGTGCCATCGGATGCCGTATTGATGATGGTGGTAACGGTCCCTTTAAGTGATACGCCGGTACTCTTGCTCGCGCTGGAGCCTTCCGTAAGCGGCTCGTTGGACCAAACCGTGCCACCACCGGAAATGTTAGACCTGGAAGCGTCCAGGGTGATGTAGCCTCCACCCTTGGTACAACCGCTATGGGTGTCCGTACCGGTATCTGTAGCCGTATCCGTTGTCGTAGCTGTATCTGTGGTTGTGGCAGTATCTGTGGTAGTAGCCGTATCTGTAGTAGTAGCTGTATCGGTGGTGGTGGCTGTATCTGTGGTCGTAGCAGTGTCCGTTGTCGTAGCTGTATCCGTGGTTGTAGCAGTATCCGTTGTCGTGGCAGTATCAGTAGTTGTAGCCGTATCTGTGGTGGTTGCAGTATCAGTAGTTGTAGCTGTATCTGTTGTTGTGGCAGTGTCCGTGGTCGTAGCGGTATCCGTGGTCGTGGAAGTGCCCGTTTCCTCATCCGTACATTCTCCCAAATGGTCGTCATGGTGGTCATCGTGCGTCCATAATGATGACTCGCTAATGGAAATTGTTTGCACATTTTCCGGTTCGCCGGGAGGATAGTGGCATATGGTGACTTTTGGCTCCGCATCCGCCCAGGCAAGGGACGGATCAATGCGCAATGACTTCACCATGCTCCCTGGCAAAATATCCGCAAAATTAAAAACCATGAAAAATACGGTTAATGCGACACAAATGCTTCTGACTCTTTTTCTTGTGGCCATCAGACCTCCTTTTGGAAAAAAATTAAAATTGGGTGCTTTTTTCCCCATGAAAAATTCACCTGAACGTTTATTATTATGGTTAAAAATATTTTTTTTTGCATCATATTCCCCAACCTTCATATTGTAAATCTCCTTTCAATTAGGGTGAGTTATTAATGGCGCCGTTAATAATGTTCTGTGCCGAGGTGGTAAAGGTTTGAACGATCTCCCTTCTTGCCAAAGTCCCGTCTGGGTTTCCCAGAGAATAAATGGTCACAAAGGCCGGAGCATCCAACGCTTGCGAGCCATCCACATAAATATATGCCTGGGTAGGCAGGCCGGAATTGACCGTGATCCTGGCAGCATCGCTCCCGATATCCCCTGCGCTTTGCCAAACCCACTCAAAATCGGCGCCATTCAAACCATCCAAATCGGTGGTAGCTCCTGCATGAAAGGCGTCAAGAACAACTTCCACCCCACTTTCCGCTGCGTAAAGGGCCTGGACACTGTCCTTATAGTTTTTGGAAATTTTGGTATCAATAACAGTTGATTGAATTGCCGCCGTTCCCAACAGGGAAAGGATGGCCATCATCAAAACACAGACAACCAAAACAGCGCCTTCTTCTTCCTTGAGTGAAATATTAAGATGCTTCATGGGAAGTCCTCATAAACCCAGGTTTCTAAGCATGACCGTGGACGTCAGGGTCATCCTTCTGTAGCCATCACCGAAAGTGGAGTGGGTATACTCCGGGTCCTCCTTCCCCGTCCTGGCTGTCAGGGAAATGGTTATGGCCCTGATATCATCAAAATTCCTACCGGCAGCGCTATTATCGGGTAGTCCCACTGTTCCACTATCGTTCCCGTCGGAGTAAGTATATGTTACCGCCATACTTTCAAAATCCTCGGCCAGGGGTTGCCAAGAGGTTATATCCCCAGTAGTGGTGCTTATATAGGCAATCTTCAGGTCATTGCTATCTATCTTAAATCCCAACCTTTCGGTATCGCTGTCATCAATGGTCCCATCTTCATCAGCATCCGACGTAAAATAGAGTTCCGCATTAGTCGCAATAGTCATGGCCGCAGTATTGCTATCCGGGAAATAGGGCGTTCCGACCTGGTAGGCCGTAATCCCAAATTTATCCGTGTCCATGGGATCATATCCGGCAGTTTGAAGATTTTTCATTATATAATCCAGGCCGACCCTTGCATTTTGTTGCATTTCCAATATTTTGTCCTGATTTACGTACGCCTTATTTTGGGATATAAAAACACTAAAAACAGCGGCAATAAGGAGCGTCCCGATGGCAAGGGCAATGGTAATTTCAATAATTGTAAAACCGGCTTCCTTTACATCAGAATCCATAATTCCTACTGTCTTAATAAGTTGGTTAAGGTGACGCTTTTCGCGCCGTTTTCGGTCCACGACACAACCACATTCAAAGTGGTCAACTGGTTCAGGCCGCCGGTAACGGTGGTTTGCCTGTCAAACACCCCATTATCGCCAATGCCGGTCTCCGTTGAGTCGTTGGCGCTGGTGAGGGTTGATGAAAGGGCCTGCCTCCTCAGTTTTTCCATTGCGTCTTCCGCAAGGGTAACCGCCGAGGTCAATTTTTTACTATAAGAATTGGTAGCGGTAGTTGTTAGGGCCAGCTTGGTAAAACCAAGAACGCCCACGGTCAAAAGTACTAGCGCAATAAGGACTTCAATGAAGGTGAAGCCTGAGTCATTAGCACAAAATTGTTTTTGTGATCTTTGCACTGTTAATCCCATGAGGTCCCATCCCACACACGTATAGTTACAATACCGGTGGGGGAAAGAATGACGGCGCAACACTTTCCCGTGGTGTCATTGGTGTCATAAAGGTAAACACCTCCCGCATAGGAAGGGGTCCCTACGGATGTAAACCAGGTCTCCTCTTTACCGAAGGAAAAACTAACCCCATCTGCGGGAGGTGTTCCACCGCTTGGTTTAGCTGTGGGACCGTTTGCCGGGGGTATGCCAAATGTGACCCCTGTGGGCAGGGCCACGCCGGGATAAGTCCCTGTCTTATCCGTATCCGCCATTGGAAAATTGGTTTCATCAAATTCGTTTAAACCGTCGCCATTAATAAGCTCGCCAAAAGCGCCGTCGCCGTCCGTATCCAGGTAAGAGGTGTAAAAGTCGTCCGTGACAGCCCCACTAACGCTTTGGTCCATGCTGAAATCAACATAGGAGTTATAAGTGGTGGTGATGGCCCTCATCTTGGCCATTTGCAAAGCGGAATGAATCTGCCGACAGGCAATTTTTTCTTTTGTGGGCGTGAAGCTGGACACAGCTGCCACGGTTAGTATCCCCATGATGGCGATAACCACAATGAGTTCAATAAGGGTAAAGCCGGACTCTTTGGAAATGTTTTCCATCTTTTTTTATAGCCTTAAATCCCGTTTAAACCGATTTTCAACAAAGACTGAGCATAATTAGGATTATTGCGATCCAAAAGATTCTACTTAGATCTGCCTTTAAAATCAATGGCTTTGCATGGAACCGCTAATTTCACTAATTTGTAACTTGCAATTTCCTATTTTTACCGTACCTCAAAAATATTTCCTCCACCTTTCCCACGATCTCCTCTGGCAAAAAAGGTTTATCTATCACCCCATAAACTCCCATTTGAATGAGCTTATCTTTTTCCCTACTATTCGGGCTTGCCGTAATAACAAGAATGGGAATTTTCAGTCCCATTTTTTTAACCTCTTCAACCAATTCGAATCCGTCCATAACCGGCATATTAAGATCACTAATGATAAGAGAAATCGGGCTATCAAATACCTCTTGGATCTTGATCTCCTCCAGGGCCTTTCGCCCATTGGAAGCTTTTGTGATTTGGTATCCTTCCAGTCTCAACAATATTTCCAGAGATAAGGCAACCGAATCGTCATCATCCACTAATAAAATTTTCTTTCCCATTGATTCCTCTTTCTTGTCCATGCCAATGCCAATAAAATTCTCTTTCATGTCTTTCATGAAAGATATATATAGCATTTATCATACCAGTTGAAATAATTTGAGCTAAGTATTTGATTAAACAAGGTTTACATGTGACACACCGGTCTATTTTAAGATCAAAGGGGGTGGGAGAATTTTCCCAGGCAAATTTGGCAAAATGGAATATGAAGGGAAAATAAAGAGGAGATAAAGGGGCTGGGAGTGAGGTCTTGACCTGAAAAAGCTAATGTTTACACGATATTAGGGCAAGACCGATTAGTAGAAAAAAAGGAAGGAGGAAAAAGGGGAGGCGATTTTCAAAGGTGGGCCATGTGGGAAAAATGTCTCACCTCTTTTTATTGGGGTCAAGTCTGCCGTTGTTGGGGTCAAGTCTGCCGATGGCTTATGTTGTAATTGCTACATAAGCCATCGGCAGACTTGACCCCATTTCTTTTGCAAAAAAACGGAGATTTCTGTACTATTTTAATCATAATGAAGGAAATAATTTTTGATCCCATCGCTGTCATAAAAAGGTTTAATGAAGAACCAATTGAATATCTTTTGATTGGCAGGCAGGCTGTTATCCAATATGGAGCACCGCTTGTCTCCAATGATTTTGATTTTTGGATACATCCAAAATTTAAAAAATTGACCTATAAAATATTAACCGAAGAGTTTGAGTTCGAGGCATCACACGGCATCAACAAGCCAGCTCCCATTGTGCATTTTTATGCGGGTTTTTTTTATAAAATAGACATATTCTTTTTCAAGTCAATTTCAAATACAAAAAAAGAAACAGTTGATTTTGAAACATCCTACAAAAAAGCTCTTATAAAAGAAGACCCGGATACTAACTTTTCCGTTACCATTCCAAATATAAACGACCTTATAAAATTGAAAACCACCGATAGAGCTAAGGACAAAATCGACATAGAGTATCTAAGCAAAATTAAAAATTCTTAATGCCATGAAAATACTGAGCCTAAAAGACAAGAGTTTGATAGAAGACGAAAATAGAGAAATGGTCAGGTCCATTAAACTGTTTTCCAAGCTATCACCCTCTGAAAAGATAAAATACGTGCTCAAACAGGCTGAAATAGCAAGATATTTAAAATCCCTCCGCGTTAGGAACCCGGAAAAATGATGGGGTCACCCATCTCGTATTTTTTATCATTTCCGATTCAAACGCTTGTTCAGGGCCGAACGGGTCAAACCCAGCATGGTTGCCGCTATACTCTGGTTGCCCTTTGCCCGTTCCAAAGCTTCGGTCACCAGGAAATCCTCAGCTTCCTTCAGGGTGGGGAACTTTCTTTGGGATTCCAACCGAATTTCAAATGGCGACATGGGGTCTTCCGTTAAACCGTTTTTTTCCGCTATATAGGAAATATCTCCATTTTCTTGGCTGATATGTTTTTTGAAACTCTCCAGGGAAATCATGCCGCCGTCATACCTGCTGACCGCATCGTGGACCATGTTTTCCAGTTCGCGGATATTGCCCGGAAAATGATGGGTGGCAAGCAAGGTGCTCAACTCCTTGGGATAGGAAGGCTTATTTTTACCAAGGGCGGAGGAAGCCTTTCCTAAAAAATAATCCAGCAAAAGGGTCAAATCATCTTTCCGGTCCCGAAGGGGGGGGATGTGGATGGAATGGGAACACA
>JAJDAS010000270.1 GCA_029261755.1 Nitrospinia bacterium | reverse complement strand
GGTCAACTATGATAGTCCCTAGACCCTGGAGGGCTATTATCAGGAGACCGGGCGGGCAGGCCGTGACGGCCTGCCATCGGTTTGTGTGCTTTTTTTCAGCTTTGGGGACAAGATGAAGCACGATTTTTTCATCAACAAGGTCCAGGATGAAGAAGAGCGGGAGAAGGTCCGGAAAAAATTGAAACAGGTCATTGATTACTGCGAACTGGCTACCTGCCGCCGGAAATATTTAATGGATTATTTTGGAGAAAAATGGGAAAAAAGCCGGTGCGACGGTTGCGATGTCTGCCTGAGTCCAAAGGATGAATTCGATGCCACCATAATAGCGCAGAAAATCCTCTCCTGCGTCAAACGCACTGGAGAGTGCTTCGGGATGAACTATGTGGTGGATGTTCTGCTGGGAAAATCCCTTAAAAAGATAAGGGAGAGGGGACATGATAATTTATCGGTCTTTGGCATTGTGAAAGACTTTGGCAGAGATGAATTACTGGAAATAACGGGACGGATGCTGGAAAAGAATCTACTTGTAAAAAACCATGGGGAGTATCCCACCCTTGCAATATCGGAGACCGGTTGGAAATTTTTAAATCAACACGAAAATATCCGGCTGCAAAAACCTAGGGCGGAACCCATTGCCGCGCCAAGGGCTGCGGATGTGGACTTTGACTCACGGCTTTTCGAGGAATTGCGGATTCTTCGGAAGGAGATCGCAGATTCCATGGGGGTGCCCCCTTTTGTAGTCTTTGGAGACGTCTCCATGCGGGAAATGTCCGCCTATTACCCGCAAAGTCTTGGGAGCTTTTCCCGGATTACGGGAGTGGGCGCCCAGAAACTGAACGATTTCGGCGATGCTTTCCTCAAGGTTATTTGTGCGTTTGCTTCCAGGCATGGCAAAAAGGAGCTACCCATTCCTTCCCGCTCCGGGAAAAGAGCATCCACAACCCAACGAGGCACCGGCAGACGGAGGGACTCTACCTATGAGTTAACCAGGAGGATGCTGGAAAAGAAAATCCCCCTTTGCCAAATTGCCCTGGATCGTGGCCTGACGGAAGGCACGATCCTCAGCCATCTGGAAAAAATAGCAGATTCGGAGGAAAGTGTGGAATTAGAATACTTAAAACCTTCCCCGGAGATAATGGAAAAGGTAGGGGCCGCTTTCCGGCGTACGGGGAAAACTGCCTTAAGCCCGGTAAAGGAAATTCTCGGAGAAGAGTTCACCTATGATGATATCCGGTTGGCAAGGCTCTTTTTGTAGTTCATATATTTGTTTAATGACGAGGTGTGAACTATTTTGAAAGCCAACCAAAGACATTTGAAATTTAAATAGAACACGGATGACACGGATAACGCAGATTTGCACGGATTTAATAATTGCTTTTAAAATCCGTGAATATCCGTGTCATCTGCGTCATCCGTGTTCTATATTTTTTCTTAAATTGTGAGAGACGAATTCTCAGAATTATCATGTAAGTATCTGAATATTTCGGTAAGGTGAAATCTTTCTCTTCCCATATAACCGCTTAAATAATCGGTAATACTATCGAATCCGGAATGCTGCTCCATTAGCACAATTTTAGAAATTATTACGTTCAAACCTCGGTTTGCAAATTACCGAGAATCATGCTATATATAGGCTTTCTTTAACCAAATACCCAATTTTTTACGAAAGAAAATGCTATGAAAAATCACATTTCTTCCTTGTGCCTTTTAGTGTCTGTTTTCTTCCTTGCAGGTAATGCCAATGGCCAACAAAATATCTGGACGGATATCAACGAGTCATCCATAAAACAAAAAGCCGACATGCAAATTGTTCCAGCTAAATATCGCATCTTGGCCCTTGATGTTACCGCACTTAAAAGCATACTTTCCTCCGCTCCAGTGGAAAAAGACACGAAAGCCAAAAACTCGGATACAATTTTATCTTTTCCCCTTCCCGATGGTTCTTTCGGACGTTTTAGTATTACGGAATCTTCCGTTATGGCACCCGAGTTAGCGGCCAAATTTCCCGAACTAAAGACCTATGCCGGCCAGGGACTGGATGATGCGTCCGCTACCGTACGATTCGATTTTACTCCAGCCGGATTCCACGCCATGATCATTTCCTCCCAGGGCCAAGTATTCATCGATCCTCATAGTAAAGGTGACCTTACTCATTACATTTCCTACTACAAAAAGGATTTTGCGGCCAATAACAAGCCAAAAATGGTTTGTGAGCTTGGTCCCATCAATGACCAGTCGCTAAAAAAAAAAGTCCTCAACCAGCGGGACCTTGTTGTTGCGAAGGCATCGGGGACCCAACTGAGGACCTATCGGATAGCGATAGCTGCCACTGGTGAGTACACTGCGTTTCATGGCGGGACTGTCGCCCAGGGTTTGTCGGCCATAGTCACCACCCTCAACCGTGTCACCGGCATTTACCAAAAAGAGGTGGCTGTTAAGTTAATCCTCGTTAGCGCCAACGACCAGATTATTTACACGGATTCCTTCAGTGACCCTTATACCAATGATGATGGCCGCACACTGATTTCCGAGAATCAAACGAACCTTGATTTAGTGATCGGATCGGCGAATTATGATATAGGCCATGTATTCAGCACGGGTGGGGGCGGCCTGGCGGGTCTGGGTGTTGCCTGCAATGACAGCGTGAAGGCCCTGGGGGAAACGGGCTCATCCAACCCCACGGGCGATCCTTTCGATGTGGATTACGTGGCCCATGAAATGGGACATCAATTAGGGGCAAACCATACCTTCAATGGGGATTCGGGGTCTTGTTCCGGCGGTAACAGGAACGCTTCCACGGCGGTGGAACCCGGAAGCGGGACCACTATTATGGGTTATGCCGGAATTTGTTCCCCCCAGAATATACAAAACAATAGCGACTCCTATTTCAGCACTATCAGTTTTGATGAAATTGTTAACTATACCACCACGGGAACGGGGAGTACTTGCGGGACGGCATCCGCCACCGGCAATGACACTCCGGTGGTAAATGCCGGGTCCGGTGGCAAAACCATTCCCATCAATACCCCATTTACCCTCGCCGGTTCCGCAACGGACAATCATTCGCTTACCTATTCCTGGGAGCAAATCGATACAGGGTTACCAGGCCACCCGAGTTCTCCTACGGGAGATGCGCCCATATTCCGAGTTTTTTCTCCCAAGGCAAGCCCATCGCGCACCTTTCCCCAGATTTCAGATATTATAGGCAACACGCAAACCATGGGTGAAATACTGCCCGGCTATGCACGAACTCTCAATTTCCGATTGGTGGTCAGGGACAACCAATCCGGTGGCGGCGGGGTAGATTACGCCGCAGTCTCCGTTTCTGCAACAGATACTGCCGGGCCATTCAAGGTTAGCTCTCCTAATTCCTCTGTGGTTTGGCAGCCGAGTTCATCACAAACGGTAACGTGGGGCGTAGCCGGTACCAGCGCTTCTCCCGTAAGTTGCGCGAACGTAAATATTCTCCTCTCCACAGACGGCGGAAACACATTCCCAACAACCATTCTCGCCAATACCCCTAATGATGGATCCCAGGCAATTACCCTGCCCGCCGTCAATACCGCCTCAGCCAGGATAAAGGTAGAAGCGGCGGATAATATTTTCTTCGACATTTCAGACGTCAATTTTACTATTGGTACCGCCGTTCCTGTTGTTTTATCTTCTTTCGAGGCAATTTCCGGCACCGGCAAGACAACTTTATTTTGGCGGACGGAGAGCGAAACGGACAATTATGGCTGGAATATTTACAGGGGTTCCAGCGTGCTTGGAGAATATGTAAAGATAAATCCAAAAAAAATTCCCGGGGCCGGTACTTCTTCGTCGGTATATAACTATAAATATGTGGATACAAGTCCCGGAAATGGCGCTAATTATTATTATCTGGAGGATATCGCTTTAAATGGAAAGAAGAACCTGAACACTTCTTTCCTGGCTCAAGCTGCTCCCTATGATGGTCTCCCTTCCCCGGCAATGGATTCTTTTTCCTCAAAGAGTCGCCGGGATGGCGCGAAACCCCAAAGTGAAAATAGTTCGAGTGATTCCGGCTCCCAGGATTTCCCCACTCCCCGTGCGAAATTACTAGTAGGTGAGGAGGGGAAATACCGTATTACTTACCGAGATTTAATGGCCTCCGGGGTCATCCCTTCTTCCGTAAACCCCGGAAATCTCCGCCTCACCAATAAAGGGCAGCCGGTTCCATTAACGGTCATGGATGGAAATGACGACAGTTTTGGCGAAACGGATTACCTAGAATTTGAAGGCACCTTTAACCGGGGAACTTATACCTATGAAGATATCTACACCAGGAGTAACGTCTATTGGTTATCCTGGGATGGTTTAGGAAAGCCTGTGGGGGAAGCAGCGCTTGACGTTATAGAAGGACCTTCCTCAGAACTTACCACGATCCACTTCGAGGAAGACAGGGTTTGGTCCGCCTTGGGCCATGCCCCGGATGGAAAGCGGGACCACTGGTTCTGGAAAAGGATCGACGCCCCCAATAACCATTCTTTCTCTTTTACGCTGGGGGAACCACTACCTCCCAACGAAAATGTTCTCTTTAAATTAAGACTCCAGGGAAATAGCCATTTAGCCTCTAATCCCGACCATAAGACCGCAATTTATCTGAACAATATACCGCTCGGGCAAGTAGAATGGGATGACCAGAACGATACCATCGTGAATCGGGAGCTTCTCGCCGATTATTTCGTGGCAGGGGAAAACATATTAACCATTGAAGCTCTCGGCTCCGGTGAGGGAATAGATTCTATCTTCCTGGACTGGGTCGAGGTCAGTTATCCAGGGAATTCCGCAGCTCCAAAGGAGTTCCTGAAACCCATCGCAATTCTTCCCGATACGCCCTCTACACTCCGAAATCCTAATAATCAGGCTGACTATCTCATCATTACCCATGGGGACTTCTTGGAGCAGGCATCCGCCTTGGCTATATTTCAAGAAGGTAAGGGTTTGAAAACCAGCATCATTAATATCGCCGATATC
>JAJDAS010000269.1 GCA_029261755.1 Nitrospinia bacterium | reverse complement strand
AAGGTGGAAATTCGTAATGCAGGGAAAAACAAGGTAAAGGCGGAAGGGGGTTGGTTCTATAGATTCTCAATACTCGTGCAGAAAAGATTTTTTAGCCACTAATCTTCACTATTTTTTTTAAGGAACTAATTAGTGCCAATTAGTGGTTTGTTTATAAGTTTTTCTGTAGCTTATGGTTAATATTTCACAGAGTTACTTCTTTTGCTTCTCCATACTTTTCAATAATTCCGTGGCTTTTCCGGCAGATTCTGAATTTGGGTAGAGCTTTTTTAGTAGAGCCAGGGTCTTTTTCCCCTCATCCACACGGCCAAGCTGGAGTAGGCTTTTGGCCTTCATAAAATAAGCGTCCGGCGCCTTGTGGTTCTTGGGGAATTTATTGATGATGGTTGTATACCCATGGAGCGCATCCTCATAATTCCCCATCCTGTATTGGGAAGCCCCTATCCAATAGTGGGAATTGGGAATGAGCTTGTGGCCCGGAAACTTTTCAATCAGCTGCCGGAAGGCCGGTATGGCGTCCTTGAAATTTTTGTCCAGGAAAATTTTTCTGGATTGGGCGTACAGATCTTCCGGAGTGGTATTTGGCGGTGAATGGCCGGGAGTGGCAGGGCTTCTTTCGGGCTTTCCCGGTTTTTTGGAGGCAAGGTCCGGCTTAGCCTTGGCAGCGGCATTATTTTCCGTCAGGGCTTTTTTTTTTGCGGGGAGGAGCCACTCTCCAACTGTTTATTGAAGGTATTGATCAGTTTCTGGATGGATTGATTATATTTTTCCATATTTTTGGAATTTTCCACGATGCTGGATTTCAAGACACCTGTTAGTCCGATGATCTTTTTATTCATTTTAGCCAATTCGGTATTCACCTTCGCGGCCTGTTTTTCCGGTTTTTTGGAAAGCTCTTTCACTGCCTTTTTGCTGATGCCCACCAGATCCGCGATCTTTTTCGAGGTCCCTTTGAATTCGGCTTTCACCGCCTCCTTGTTGGCGGCTTCCGTATCCAGGTAAGCCTTAAGAAGCTCCATCAGGCTGTTGATCTTTTCATCCATGGTGGCTACCTTGCCATCATTACTCTCCTTGATTTCCGCCACATTCAGTTCAGTTCTTTCTCTTAATTGCTTTAGGATAGTGGAGGATTCAATGGCATAAGATTCCAATTTGCTTTGAACCGTAGTGATGGCCCTGGCATTTTTATCCAGTTGCATTCCAAGGATCTGGGTCAATTCATCCAGCTTGGCCATGGCATGCTGGGTGTCGTCGAGGATGGCGGCGATGTCTGACTTGGAAGCCGCCTGATTTCGTATTAATACTTCATTGTCCTCCTTTGCTTTCTTTTCAAAGCTATCCAGTTTTTCATAAAGTATGGCGACATCGTTTCTGATTTCCTTAATATCTTTTTCACTGACACCCCAAGCATGGGCAAATCCCGCGGAAAGCGAAAAGGCAAGGCTGAAAAACATAACAGGCAGTGGAAAAAGGGAAAAGAGCCTTTTTAGGCATTTTTTCATGGTAAATCTCCTCTGGTTAGTATTTACGCGTGGATTCTGAAAATTCATCTCTTACTATCTAAAAAAAACTATTAAATACAAATAGTTACAAGTTGATTTTTTTTGACAGGATGAACAAGATAAACAGGATTGATCTTTTGGTCTAAAACAATAATCTTGTCTATCCTGTAATTCTGTCTAAAATTCTTTTAAAAAAACAAATATTTTTGATTAGGTATTTTGCTTCATCACGAAGATGAATTAATGATTTGCACCTTTGTTTTGGGCGTAAACCGTGTCTTTTTGGAAAATCTTTTAAAATCCGGCTTCTGTTTGATCCGCTTTTCCCCAACAATTTTCACTTGGCCGTCTTCCAAACGCAGGTACAACCTCCGTGAAAACAGGTGATGATTTTCGTCCGATCTGAATTCCTGGGCAAAAGTGGTAACATAAAGGGAATTTTTTTTGCTGATCCTCAGGCCGCGAATGGTGATCTCTATATTGTCGTTGGATTCAAAAATTTTATCCTGCCGTTTGACCCATTTTTTCTTATCATATTGTTTAGATTTGAAGTTTGAGGAGTAACATGAGGCGTATCTACCCAGGTCTTCTTTTTGAATGGATTTTTCCCATTTCAAAACAGTCTTTTTGACCATATCGGCGATTCCCTTTTTACTTACCTTGCCGGCTCGATCCCTTTTCTTACCATTTTTCTTTTTCCCTGGCCTTGGTGTCTCATTGTCAGGTTGGCCGATCATGATTTCCACATAGTTCTTCGCCCTTATTTCATCAATGACTTCCTTGAATTTTTCATTCCACTGGTCTTTGGAGAGTTTCTTTTCTATATCCTTTTTCGCATCCTCGAAGGAGAGAGGAACCGCTTCTTTCCTTGCCGCAATTTTGATGATGTGGTAGCCAAAGCCGGTTTTCACCGGTCTTCCGACCTCTCCAACTTTCAGTTTGAAGGCCATCTCTTCAAACTTGGGGACCATAACTCCTCTCTTGAAAAAACCAAGGTCACCACCGTCGGAAGAACTTGCGTCATCTGAATAGAGTCTTGCCATGGATTCGAAATTTTCGCCTTTTTTAATTTGGCTATAGATATCGAGAGCCGCCTCTTTTATCTCATCATCCGAAGTATAATCTTTTTTTGAAATCAGGATGTGGCTTGCTTTGACCTCTTCCGGTTGTACGAACTCTTTTTTATGGGTTTCATAGTATTTTTTAATTTCTTTTTCCGAAAGATTAATTTTGGCGCGAACCTCAAATCCCACCACTTTGGAAATAATAATCTGGTTTCTCAATTCTTCTCGGTATTTTTCTATGGTATAACCACCTTTTCTCAGCATCATTTCGAACTGTTCCTCGCTGACCCTGTTTTTCTCCCGGAGATCTTTCATGGCCAAATCTACATCTGGTTCCTCTGCCGTTACTCCAACCTCCTCGGCCTTCAAAAGGAGCAGCTTGTCCTCCACCATCTTGTTGATCAGTTCAAATTCAATCTTTTTTAGTTTTTCAGGGGAGGTAATTTTTCGTATCTTCGCGATTTCCTTTACCCTCTTTTTTACCTCTCCAATGGTGATAATCTCTTCATTGATCTTTGCCGCGACCCCATCAACGATGGAAGCAAAGGAAGGAGCGGAAAAGGTCATGCAAATTAGGAAAAATAAGGCCACCTTCTTCAGAGAACTCCAGGAAGAGGCGGCGGGGAGTGAATGAAGCGTGGTAATATTGCGCCAAGAGATATGGCGCTTGTCTATTGGTAATGGTTGGAGATTTTTAATAAAAAACATGAAAATTCCCTGTTGGAATATTTAGAAAAAACCGGAAGGTGGATGATATGACTATAAAGTATTTTAAAAGGACCTGAAACTATTGGCAAGTGCTGGACTTGGAAATGTTCAAAAAACAAGCACTGTAAGTAGTCATCGTTTAGTTTAGCTACCGGAGAAACTGCTTAAAACTTTATCGTTCACTACGATCTTTGATTTGGCCTTCAAGTGTTTCAGCCACCGTTCATAAGCGACCTCTTCTTTTTCCTTAAGGAGGATTTTCCTTATTTGAACTTTGGCTTCTTCAAAATCCAGCTTTTTTTCCTCTAGCTGCCTAACCACTTGGAAAAGGTGGTACCCGTATGGGGTTCTTATCACTTCGCTGAATTGTCCCGGCTTTAGTTTGAAGATCACCTGGTCAAATTCATCGGGGAGCTGACCAGGACTAAAAATCCCCATTTGGCCACCGGAATTGGATTCAGGTCCGAGAGAATACTCCTTTGCCTTCTGACTAAAGTCTGCCCCGGCAACAAGGTCTTTGTAAATGGAGTGTGCATCCGCTTCCTCGGCAACGATGATTTGGCTAACCTCCACTCTTTGTGGAAGGGAAAAGTCAGATCTGTTTGCCTCGAAATAATCTCTCATCTCTTTTTCAGAGATCCTGATTTTTTTCAGGACCTCCATATCAATGAGTTTTTTTATTAATAAATTTCTCCGGAGTTCATTTTTCCAATTTTTTAAAGAAGTCTTTTTTTCCTTTAAAGTTCTCAAGAGTTGATCCGAAGTGTATTCTCCCGTGAAATATCGAAGCTCCTTCTCCAACTCCTTAACCGAAACCATGATGTTGAGCCGTTTGATCTCCTGCTCGAATATTTTGTTATGGATTAGTTGGCCCAGCACGGTATCTTTCGGCGTCCTTTGCCCATTTACAGGGCTGTTCTTTTTGAGATTGTACCTGGAGGTGAACCGATCCAGCTCCCACTGGAAATCCGCTTTGTAGATATTTTCCTGATTAACCACCGCCACCACGTTTTCGGAAACACCAGACGCTCTGTCTTTGCCGGGGGAACAGGATGGAAAGACGGAAACCAATGCAAGAAGCAATAAAAAGAGAAGTGGTGTTTTCAACTGTATACCCTCAAATTTGTTGGAAGCTTAGCTTCGTGAATGAAGCCTGGAACGTTCATGGGAAAGATTCAAAACTTCCGGAGGTTACTGGGCTGCTTTCACATCGAGAGCACATCGAAACCCCAGAATGTGGCTCAGGCCGTCCCTATTCACATGCCCTTGATGCGCGGCCCTTGCGACAATGGATAGATCCACCCAGGACCCTCCCTTGACACGGCCATAGTGGGTTCCCTCGAAGAGATGGTAGAAGTCCACTCCCGTACATTTCCGGCCATGTCCCGGACTCCGTATGGGCTGATCTCTCCCGGTGCAACCTCTACCCGGTTAGCCGTCATGGGGGTGCACAATGCTCCAAAGATAAGCCTGAGATCGGCTTCCGCCGTGGCTGCCTTATAAGGGTCGAAGGCATTTCCCCAGGGAAATATTCGTCCATCAGCGCCCCGCGCCGCTTTCTCCCACTCTTTTGCGGTGGGCAGACGTTTGCCGGCCCATTTCGCGTAAGCCATGGCGTCCATCTGAGAAACATATAGAACCGAGTGATCCATCTGTCCCGACTTGGGTTTACCATCCTCCCAGTTTTTTGGCGCTCGATGTTTCACGGCCATGACAAATTCGTAATATTCCCTGTTAGTTACCTCGTGCCGGTCGATGAGAAAGGCGTTCAGAAAGACTTTCCTTTTGGGTTGTTCCACGATGAAGGGATAATGTTGGTAAAGTTCGCGATTTCCGTACTGTTTTTTGAACTTAGCAACCTCTTCCGGCGAGCTTCCCATCAAAAAATCGCCGGCGGGAACCAAAACCATGTCCTGATTTTTTTTTAAAGCGGCGGCAGGTTTAAAAAAAATCCCACTAAACCCAGAGAGCAGATCATAGTAAGCAGATATTTCATAAACATCGAGAATACGGTTAATTCTTTTCATTATCCCAAAAGCCCCGTTGCCAAGTCAAAATTTCAAAAAGGGTCAAGTCTGCCGATGGCTTATGTTGCTCTTTAAGTTAAGTCATAAGCAGATTTGACCCCACGGCTTTTCGCTGGAGAGAATGATCTTGATAGTATGCTTGTATATTTGAAATTTAAAAAAAATATGATTGGTTTCTTCCATTCCCTTCTTTACTATAAGTCGATGGCTTACACGTATTTAATAGAAAAGTTTCATATGCAAATGAAGCGAATAATTATTCAGGATGATTTGGATATAAAAGGTGATTTTGTTGGGAATATACATAACATAATTGAATATTCCAGGAAAAATAATTTCAAGCTGGTTTTTGTTAAGCAAGTTATGCGAGCCCCGGTTATAATCAATTCTATTAATACTCTCGATAGTATCCAAATTGAAAAGCTATACAAAGCAACTGTTGAAGAATATTCAAACAATCGCAAGCCAATCAACATGCATCATTTGAGCTGTTGCTCAGAGGTACATACTCTCTCTTCTCGAAAATGTTGCTAACCAGAAGGCTGTCGCTCTTATTGGTTTTGTGGAGTCGTATGACAAAAATGTTCCCAAAAAATATTTTTTTGATTTTATTCATCAAACAGAAAAAGGGAGCGAGGTGTTGGCAGAGTACATTTTTAATGATTTACATCCGTATTTAAATAAAACAGCAAAGCAAATTGATTAATAACCGGAGTCACTGGGTTTACCGAGTTTGACGATTAATTTGTCAGGACATTTTTCACAAAATCGTAAAGAAAAGAATAAAACTCCTCCGCTTCGTCGATCATCACCCAATGTCCGGCCTTTGCAAAACCCTTGTGGCTCAGCCCCATCTCCGCCAGGTAGAGCTTTGTTTCTTGAGGCAAACTCTCGCCACCCCAGCAAAAAACCTTGGGGACTTTTATGGAGCGGTAGGCGCTGGCTATTTCGTTTTCTGCGCCGTTTAACGGCAATGGCGTTCGCTGCATTGCCTCCCGCGCATTGGCAAGAAAGGCTTCCGGCTTGCAGAGTTTCAGCGATTCTGCATAACGTTTACAAGAAGGCCGCTTTCTCCCCCACTCCCGGACCACCGTTTGTGGTATAAACTCCTTTGTAAACCAATCTTCGAAGCGCCCCTGTTTTGCCGCCGCCACAGCATGTTTAGAAATAAAAGCATCGTGGGGAGTGAGGTCTCCTTCAATGAGGAGGACTTTTTTGATGCGTCCGGTTTGGTCCCATGCAGCCATGAGAGTGGCCAGGTCGGCACCCATGGAGTGGCCCACCAGGATGAATTCTTGAAGGGAAAAATGGTTCACCACATGCCAAAGGTGTTTGATTTGCGTCGCGAAGGAATAGTCTTTCGTTGAGGAGGCGGAGCTTTGGCCGTACCCCATGAGATCCGGAGCCACTAAATGGCAAGAGTGGAACATGGAATGGGAAAAGACCTCCTGGTAGCAGAGTCCCGAGTCACCTAATCCATGCACAAAAAGAATAGCGGGTTTTCCGGGAGCCGGGTCGGTGTGCCGGATAAAGAGAGAGCCATCTTTCGTGGGAAGGGTGGTTTTTTTCATATGGGGTAAGAGAGGTTAAAGGGGTAAGTTCTCGGGTGGTGAAAGGATATCGCTTTTTAGGTCTTTGAAAGAAAGGATTCTTAGCCACGGATTTACGCTGAATCACGCCGATTTTTTTTTTTATCCGCGTTTGTCCGTGAATATCTGCGGCAAAATGATTTTTGTCTCGTTTTTTCGCAGTTCTTCAAACAGCTAAAATGAATCCGAGACACAAATACTTTAACGGCAGAAGAAACGAATGGTCCCTTTCACCAAAAATGGCTATGGGATGAGGAAATGGTTCAGGTGGGTGGGATAGGGCGGTAGGTTTTTTGGATTTCCCGGACTTTGTCCAGGTATTTTCCCGCGAAATAAAGCTTCTTATAGCTTTTCAACTCGTCTTCCAACCTATTGAGGTAAGGCCGGATATCCAGGCCGTATTGGTTCATTTCTTTCAGGTCGGCCTCATGGATGATGAGAGCGGAGTAATAAAGCAGCATGACCCTGAGGTTGCTGTCCATCCTGAAAAGGTATGCCCTTCCCCCCATGGTATTCAAGAAGAAGTGTGCGTATTCGTACAAAACGTCCATTGGGGGTAGAAGCTTCTCGTTGTTTTGGCATCGGCTGAGGCGCTGGTAAAAGTAGTCCATGGTCTGTTCCATGGTGTCCCTTTCCTTTCTTAAAACCTCTTTCATGACAGCAATGTCTTTTTTGCTGGTGGCGCGATATAAATGAAAGGAATTATCCAGGACTGAGGCAGGGGCCAGTTTTTCCACCGGTTCAGGGCGTCGCTCGGACAGTTTCTGAATCACATCCCAGGTGTAAGCATAACTCCCCCCCATTAGTGGATAATTCTTTTTGTCCAGATAGGCAAAGAAGTTCAGGATACGTTTTTCCAGGGACTGGCAATCCAATGGTGGGGTTAGTTCTTCTTCCGGGGTCAGATCCTCTTCTGGTTCCTGGCTTTTGGAATAGTTTTCCGGTGGGAAAAGGTTTTCTCCGAAAACCTCCTCCATCCTTTCCTGAGATGGCGGTTTGACCTCTTTTTGTTCTTCCAGGCGTTGTTCCAGTATCTCGGTCTTTTCCTTTAGGAGCGTCACCTGCTTGCTTTTCGCCTTATTTTCCTCCACCTGGCGGTCCCTCACCTGGCGATCAGAGGCCCGTTCCATCATGAGGTAAGCTATGCTGGCTATCAAAATAACAGCGATAAAGAATAAGAGGATTCGTTTGCCCATAGCGGTATATCCTACTACAGGTTTCTTAGTTTTAAAAGGTTTTTTCTTTCATTCTTTGTGCCTTTCGTGACTTAGCGGCTATCTTTATAAGAAAATGGAAGTCCGTAGCTAAATGCCTTGAAATTTTTTTTAGGATGAAAAATTTATGGAAGAAACCAACCAGAAAGAACGAATTACTTTCTCCGACGTTTTTCACACCATTTTTTTCTGGGTGAGCACGTTCATTGTTACACCCATTTTCGGTACGCCGGGGACCCTCTTCGGGCTCATCGACTTTTCCGGTGATCTTTCCCACCTCTGCGGCAGATGGTGGTCCAGAACGGTCTGCAATCTGAACGGCGTTAAGGTGGAGATTCGGGGAGGGGAAAACGTCCTTCGTGACAGTGCGCAGATCTTCGCATCTAATCACCAGGGTTACTTCGACATATTTTCCCTAATGGGCTATCTGCCGGTGCAGATCCGATGGGTTTCCAAGAGAATCCTTTTTCATATTCCCTTCATGGGTTGGACCATGTCGGCGGCGAGGTACGTCTCGGTGAAAAGGGAAGACAGGAGGGAGGCTTACAAGGCGCTTATGACCACCATCGGCGTCATCAAAAAAGGGAAGTCGGTGGTGATTTTCCCGGAGGGCACGCGGAGTCCGGACGGCAAGGTGGCGGAGTTCAAAAAGGGAAGCCTCATCCTGGCGCAACGGACCGGGGCACCCATTGTCCCGGTTAGCATCACCGGGAGCATCCGTGTCATCAAAAAGAACTCCTTCATCATTCGCTCCGGGAAGATAGTGGTCACCATCGACAAACCCATCGAAACCAAGAACCTCACCAAGGAAAACCAGAAAGTGATTCTACAAGAACTCCGTGACACCATCATCCGCAACATGGGTTCCCAGTTGCCTTCCTGAACTCGCAGTAGTATTCCTTTAGACGATTTTCCCGGATGGCCTTGCGAATTTCCGCCATCAGGTTCATGTAAAAGTGTACATTGTGGATGGTGTTGAGCCGATAGGAAAGGATCTCTCCCGCCGTGAAGAGGTGCCGCAGATAAGCCCTGGTGAAGTTGGAACATGTGTAGCAACTACAATTTGAGTCCAACGGCTTCGGATCGTTTTTGTGTGCCGCGTTTTTGATCATCACCTTCCCGGTGCTGGTAAAAAGCGTCCCGTTCCTGGCGTTTCTAGTGGGGACCACGCAGTCGAACATATCCACTCCTTGAAGGACCGAGCGAAGTATGTCTTCTGGATACCCCACTCCCATGAGATAGCGGGGGGCCTCCGGGGGAAGATGGGGGACCGTTGCGTCGATCATTTCCGCCATGAGTTCCTTGGGCTCGCCCACGCTTAAGCCCCCAATGGCGTATCCGGGAAATCCCAATTCCACTATTTCCTTGGCGCTTCGTTCCCGAAGGTCGGGAAACATCCCACCCTGGACGATTCCAAAGAGGGCTTGCGAGGTGTCTTTATGCGCCTCCTTGCATCGTTTTGCCCATCGGGTGGTGAGTTTGCCCGACTCCTCGGTGTCGCTATGTGAGGCAGGGTAGGGCACCGGCTCGTCAAAGGCCATGATGATGTCCGCTCCCAGGGCCTCTTGGATCTCCATGGATTTTTCGGGTGATAAGAGATGTCTGGAGCCGTCAATATGGGACTGAAAGGTGACCCCTTCCTCCGTGAGTTTGTTGAGTTCTTTTAAGGAAAAGACCTGGTATCCCCCGCTGTCAGTGAGGATGGGACCGTTCCAGTTCATAAAACGGTGCAACCCTCCCATCTCTTTTACCAGTTGGTGTCCGGGTCGGAGATAGAGGTGGTAGGTATTTCCCAGGAGGATTCCCACTCCGCATTTTTTAAGGTCGTCCGAGCCCAGTGCTTTCACGCTGGCCTGGGTACCTACAGGCATAAAAACAGGGGTTTGGAAGGAGCCGTGTTCGGTTTTGATCTCTCCTAAACGGGCGCGGCTTTTCGTTTCCTGGTGGGTGATGGTGAATTTAATGGGCAACGTTATCCTGCCAAAAGGTTTGACTCCAAAAGGAGAAAAAGTGTTTAATGTAATGAGTGTCGGGACGTGGCGCAGCCTGGTAGCGTACTTGAATGGGGTTCAAGTGGTCGCTGGTTCAAATCCAGTCGTCCCGACCATTTTTTTTCAGCAACTTTCGCTTTAGTGTAAACCATCTTATACTTCGCATTTAAAAAAAAGAATCGGATTATGCATTTTTGCTCCAGGGATTAGCGCTACAAAACTGACGATAAAAATGCTACTTTGTGCACTTGGCTATGTACGCACGACACCAAAAAGCTTGACGGAATTATTGCACTAACGGTAATTAGGCCAAAAAAAATAAACTGTAACTCCGTATGAATCCCCTGCATTTCCCAGCCCGTTCCTCCCCGGATATTCCCGTATTTCCCGTATTTCCCGTAAAATTTACGACGTTTTGCCGCTGGTAACGGGCTTCCACTTTCAATAAAAGCACCAAGTTATTTTGGCCCACTCTTTAAATCCCCTAAGCTCTTTACTCAAAGTTCAACTCTCCCATGGTTTTCCCTCATGTTTCAGATCGCGGATACTGATAAGGAAAATAAGTCTCTTTAGGGATAATTGTGTGCAAGAATAAACTTTCCAAAAGGAATGAAAATTGGGAAAGAAAAAACGTATAATCGAAAGGATGTTTCTCCTTTAAAAACAGTATGTTACATAGCTTGCGACTAAGTTGGAGGAAAAGGCGATGAAAAAGATAGTGTATGTCTTGATAGCAACCATTATATTGACATATGCCAACCATGCTTTTGCAGACAGGGTGATTATCCCTGTTATTGCACATTATGGACTTAATGATTTCTCTCAGGTTTTTGTTAAGAATTTGTCTGATGAAGTAATGCAGCTTGATTTAATCTTTTATGATAATGTAGAGGGGCATATTACTAGCACAGGCTTCACCTCAACAACAATAACATCAACTATCCCTGGAGGTGAAACATATCTTGTTCGAACTAACCAGTCCGATTTATGGGGCGCTGCAACGGTCCTGAGGGTTGGCAGCGTTACCATTACATCTTCCAACGT
>JAJDAS010000268.1 GCA_029261755.1 Nitrospinia bacterium | reverse complement strand
TGGCGTGGGCCTTATTATTTTATTTTCGATCTCTTAAGAAAAATTATCCCCAAAAAGCTTTCCCAATAAAGAAGGGAACTTCCAAAAACTCTCTTTACAACTCCCTATTCCCCTTAACAAAGGGGGAATTAGTGGTAGGTTACTTTAAAAAGTGAGTTTTTGGAAGTGCCCATAAGTCAGGTTGGCATCCCTCCCGGAATTTTGTAAGGTTCCCCATAGTTCGCACAATTCTGAGCGTCATTTTTTTTTCATCCCCATCAATTTTTTAAATTAACGAGATTAAACCATGCATGAAATTCATAAATATGAAGAGATAAAAAACAAACCGGCTGGAAGTAAAGCCGGCTATAGATCTCCTGTGCACTCCATTGCCGAGTATTCTTACAGCGTTGAATATACCGAGGAAGGAGAAGTTGCACAAATTTACCATAGCCCTCAATCAAAAAAAATAACAGGTTACAACCCTCAGGATTATTATCATGACCAGGATTTATGGTCCAAGATGATTCATGAGAAGGATAGGGAAAATGTAATTGATTTCTTTAATAAAATCAGGAACCCGGAAAAAGAAGGCAAGTCAAATTACTATCTGGAGCACAGAATAAGGGATAAGGTTGGGAACATACGCTGGGTATCGGACAATCATAATGTAATAGCAAGAGAAGGTAAAATTCTCAGGGTAGAGGGGTTCGTTTTAGATATAACAAAATATAAACAAGCGGAAGAGGAACTCAATCAAATCATTGACAACGCCAGCGATGGAATATGGGTAATCGATCAAAACAAAAGAACCACAAAATGCAATCCGAAAATGGCCGAAATTCTAGGCGTTTCTCGAAAGGATGTGCTTGGAAAATCAATTTTCGATTTTGTCGATGAAAAAGGCGCTCATATTTTTGAGGAAATGAGCAGGAAAAGAGAAGGACAGAAAAAAGGGGTGGAGTTCGAAGTTGAGCTTATCCGGCCGGGAGGAATAAAAGTGCCTTGTCTTTTCGCCACCGCTTCTCTAAAAGGGGAAATATCAGCTTCTTACGCTATAGTAAAAAAGATTACCAAACGAAAAAGGGCCGAAGATGAACTCAGGAAAGCCAAGGAAACGGCGGAGGAAGCCACAAAGCTGAAAGATAAATTTGTTGCACTAGTGGCCCATGATCTCCGTTCTCCTCTATCGACTCAACTAGGGTTAATAGGTTTACTTGAAGTCAGGCATAATTTTTCCGAAGGAGAAAAAGATCTGGTCAAAAGGATCAAAAAAAATTCCAAGTTCCTTTTAAATATGATCGATAGATTACTGGATATAGGCAGATTACATACGGGGAAAATAAAGCCTGTTTTTAAAAGAATCGACCTTTGGGCAAACATACAAACGATTGTAATTTATCTGCGGCATTCAGCGGAAGAAAAGGGAATTAATCTTTTGAACGAGATTCCCAAGAGAACTGAAATTCATGCAGATTGGGACCTCTTTGCCGAAGTCTTGCAAAATTTGCTGACCAATGCCGTAAAATTTTGTAGTAAGGGGGATTGTATAAAAATATTTTTGCCGGAAGATAAGGAAAATACCATTGCGGTTCAAGACACAGGGACGGGGATCAGCAAAAATAGATTATCATCTATATTTAAATACGAAGAGACCACTTCCACCGTAGGAACCGGTGGAGAGAAAGGGACCGGCCTGGGACTCCCGATTTGTAAGGATATTATAGAAGCGCATGGTGGAAATATTTGGGTTGAGTCGGAAGAAGGAAAGGGAAGTGTTTTTTACATTCACTTGCCGCCAAAAAATGAGAGAGGAAAATGTGATTCAAAAACAACTTGCTGAAGAGCTGGAAAAAACAAAGCCTGAAATATTGCAATTATTATTTCCCCCCAATTTTATTCCCTTTGGAAAGCTCCTCTTCTTCATCCATAAATATCCCTGAAGAGCCTTTTTTGTTGGACAGCGGAAGGCCTTAATTAAATGTCTTACGCAACCCACCGCCGGTTTGCTCATAATGTTCCCAAAACAAGACCCGTCCTAACGGATTCCATCCATTTTTTGGTAGAATTTATTTTCAGTGATAGTTTCAACCCCATACTTTTCGTGAGATCTTCCAGCGCCACGTATCTTTCAATAAAACCCAAGTTGAAAGCGGCTCGAACACAAACCTTGTCCGGTGAACATAGCAGAAACGTCTCACCTTCAATTCTCAATGCATAAGCCAGCAATTCTTTTTCCCCGGGGTCCAGGTCCACCGCGTTTGGATGCCGAATAACAAGATTTGCCAGGTCTTCATCAGTTATGGATTTGGGGCTGATGGCGATTTGCAATGCTTCCGTGTCCACGTAACCGTTCACGGAAAATTTCGTTCGCAAAAGCCACCGCCGGGCCTGTCCCGGTGGAGCGATGATCTCATTGGGACGCGCCAACCCATTTAAAACCCTTTGAACTTCCCTGAAACCAGTTCCAAAACTACCCGCCAGGAATTTAAGGACGGTTCCCTTGAAATCATGGCTTCCACTGGAACAGGCCCAGTGGCGGCCTATTTTCTGTTTTGACGCTTCTTGTTGACCAGTCATGGCCCCACCGGGACAGGCCCGGATGGGTGGCCTTGAAAATTCTTTTTAATACCGTGAACTGGCACGTGTCCGCCAACACGCGCGTTCCTTCTTTCACCATATTTCATGCTCCAATATCAAACCGGCGATTCCTTGCCGTAATCATTTAATAAATCCTCAACTTCTTCAATATCGCAATCGAGGAGTTCCGCCACTTTGCGTAAACTAACCAGTCCCTTACCCAGAACCTGGTAAAGGTTGTCCACAAATATTTGCGAATAAAGCTTTGGTAATTCTTCGTGTTGAATTCCGGCCCTTCTTACATAACTTTTTAAGCGTTCTTTATCAATTTCAAGGGCTGCTCTATCCGTTATCCAGTTGAGGTTTCGGAGCCTCCAATAAAACGCGATTCCCGAAACCCCAAATTCTCCGGCAAGTTCAATAATACGAGAATGGATTTCCTGCCCGGCGCTTCCATCCCACTTTGGTTTTAAGGATTTCCTCGGCATGAGCAAGGCCGCCGCGAAATTATCCGCCAACTTTTCTTCTCGCGGGGCTTTCCCTTGGTCCTGGTAAGGAACGTCAATCGTCGGGAGTTTTATATTGTCGCTGGTGAGAATGTGGAAAAGCTCATGGGCAAGATCAAAATTCCGCCGCCATGAAGGTCCATTACGGTTGACCAAAATCAGGTTAAACTCCTGCATGGTGCAGGCTGCGCCGGATATTTCTTCGGGGCAATCGACATAGAGGACATGAACATTTAGTTTTTCTAAAATAACTTCAGGCAACGGTATGGCGGGATAATCGCCAAGGTCCCAGCTTTCCACAAGAAACTCGGCAATTTTCCAGGCGTCTTCAAAGGAACTCCTTTTATTAAGCGATATTTTCGGAAGTATGGGATGAAAATCCTTTCCTAAAAGATTCGTGAACCGTTTGTAAGAGGCCACCAGTTTTCTTGCCTTTTTCTCGTACTGATCCAGCAGGGCAGGAAGGTTTTGCGCTCTCCAGGAAAAAACTTTCTGTTCGACAATAAGGTAGGGATCGGTAAAATACTCCAGAGGTTTTTGGAAGATATTCATGAGGGACAACAGCTCGTCCGAGGAGACCTTCCTAAACCCGCTCTCGATGTTGGAAAGGATTTGCCGGTCCTTGAAATTAAGTCTTTCGGAAAGTCGGGCTTGGGTCATCCCTGTCTCTTTTCGAACGATTTTCACCCGCTCACCCACCATTTTGTTGAATGTTGCGTCTTTTTTAGTAGCCATAAGATTTTCCTCCCTTGGCTTATAATATATCACCACAAAGCATAAAAAGCAATATAATATTGCATTTAACCATTTGCAATATTATATTTATTGAAGTTCATTTTGGAAATTTCCTGGAAACGTGCAAACTGCTTTGAGAAGAATATCCAAGCAAACTCTTGCTATTTCTCGTATTGAGGTGTAATATCTGTAACTACATATTTTGTAACTACATATTTTGTAATTTCAGATTTTGCCTCTTGTGTGATAGCGAAATCCATAAACCGGAGTCCAAAATGCCCAGCGTAAAGATCACACGCGAGAAATTCCTCGAAGACCTTCAAGGCCGAACGTTTTCCGACGTTGTGAAAACCCCGGAACAACCTTTCGATGCAATTCTTGAGTTCTTTAATGATGATGACAAGCAACGTCGAATGGAGGAGTCTGAGATTCACCACGACAGACCTCCTTTGGCTGGGGTCGTCCGGGAGTTTGAATCACTTCCGGCCATTGACCGGTCTCTGGCAGAGGCAGACACTCAGAAGAGCAAGCGATTACGGCAGGCCGTTGGCGTGGTGGTGCGCATGATCATGCTGGCCCGTGGTTGGCAAAAAACCGGCCGAAAAGGATCGCTGGGCGTCCGGAACGACAGTAATCGGTCGGAAACCAACCACAACACGGGGGGGCTGGCATTCTGGTTCATCCGCGCAGAGCGTTACGTGCGTGCCGAGGGCATGCCGTTCCAATCAGTGCGAGAGCGCATCCAAAAACTCGAACCTGCGGCGTCATGACAATCGCGTAACGAACGTTGGACGCTAATTTATTGAAGATCGGCGAACATAGCCAAAGATAGAGCTATGTTTTTCAAAAGGAGATAAATATGAAATATAGCCACAGTAATAATGAACGTGTGACCACGGCATTACTTCTTGCCGCCGGAACAGGCTCCCGCCTATACCCTTTAACTCAGAAAGCCCCCAAATGCCTGACCATCGTCAATGGCATGTCCATACTTGAACGGCTGGTCTCCAATCTGAATCGAAAAGGTTTCAAACGGCTGGTCGTGGTTACAGGACATCTGGAAAATCATATAAGGGATTTTCTGGGAGATCAGGCAGGAGACATGAAAATCGAGTATGTTTTCAGTCCGAGATACAGCACGACCAATAATATCTATTCTCTCTGGATGGCGCGTAAAGTTATTAATGAGCCATTTCTGATCCTCGAAAGTGATCTTGTTTTTGATGAATCACTTCTGGACGACATGCTGAATCCCGACAGAATAGCTGTAGCCAAGATGCAACACTGGATGAATGGGACAAGTGTTACAATCAATCGATTTCGGCAGGTTAAAGCGTTTTTGGCGGACAAGGCGGACTCCCATGGTGACGTCAAACACAAGACCGTTAATATTTACAGCCTTTCACTTAAGTCCTGGAAGGAAGTGGTAAGAAGGCTGGACAAACGCATTTCAGATGGCAAAGTAAATGATTATTACGAAACTGTATTTGCGAAAATGATTGCCGATGGCAGCCTCTGTTTTGAAAGTGTCTCTTTTGACGGTAAACCATGGTATGAAATAGATACTCTTGCCGATTTGGCGTTAGCTGAGAAACTATTTTCATCAGGCAATTATTTGGTAACGAAACCTTTTACTCTTCCACAGCCCGGTCCATTTGACATGCCATTAATCAATCCTGTAATCCCCGTGCAAAAAGCTACAGGAGCCTTAAGTGTCGCAGTATAGTTATAAGACTCAATCCGAAAAATACGAATTCATCTCCGGCCAACATGGTGGTTACTATCGGCATGATTTTATAGATCATGCCTATCTTTATAACCTTTATTTCCCGCCTGAGGCGATTTTCGCAAACTTTAAAGAACAAATTCACGACCTTGTTCTGAATTATCCGGTAGCGCAAGACGCCCTTGCCGGGCTTGTTGGCAAAATCATTGACCAACCCGCTGAAAGAATTGTTGTGGGAAACGGAGCCGCTGAATTAATAAAAATAGTCTCCGGTCATATCGCAGGTAAATTAATCGTTCCCGTGCCTTCTTTCAATGAATATGCCAACGCCGCACCTTCAGGCAACGTAGTTGAGTTTCCACTTGAATTTCCATCCTTCCAGCTAAATGTCGATAAATTTGCCGCCGAAGCTATCAGGCTAAAAGCTGATGTGGCTGTTGTGGTTACGCCAAATAATCCAACATCGTTATTAATTCCCAAGTCCGATCTCATTCGCCTTGCAAGAAAACTAGAGACTCATAATTGCATCCTGATTATTGACGAATCATTTTTAGATTTCTCCGAGAATCCTGAGCAAATAAGCCTGGAACAAGAAATTGAAAATTACCCCAACGTAGCAATTTTTAAAAGCATGAGCAAAGCCTACGGTATCTGTGGACTCAGGATCGGTTATATGCTGTCGGCCAATTCAAAATTTACTAAAACCCTAAGAAATGGCGTGCATATCTGGAATATTAACGGGTTTGCGGAAGAGTTTCTACGGATTTTACCCGATTACAAAGAGGAATTTATTGAGAGTTGTAAAAAGGTTCGAAGCGACAGGGACAGCCTGTATAAAAAACTTTGTGGCATAGAGGGCATGGCTGTTTTCAAACCGGACGCAAACTACATTTTTTGTCGCCTGCCCGATTCGGTTCAAAGCGCTCCCGAAATTACAAAAAAGTTATTTATTGAGCATAATATGTACATAAAGGACTGTTCAGGGAAAACGCAGCCCGATTCTGACCGTTATCTTCGGATTGCCAGCCGCACGGAAGCAGAAAATTGTAAATTAGTTGCCGCATTAATCGATGTAATGGACTTAAGCACCTGTAAGGCGTAAAACAATGCCCCCCCCCCAACCCCAACGATCACACCAGCCCACAATAATTTCTTTTGTCGGGGACCTTCCAAATATCTGGTGCCTTGCCGGGCTGGTTTGCGCGACGCTCG
>JAJDAS010000267.1 GCA_029261755.1 Nitrospinia bacterium | reverse complement strand
TGATGAAGAGTATTTGAGCCTTCAAAAACACCCAAGTGAGGGTCATAGGATCATGAGCCATGTAAAAAACATGGAGGAGTCCATTCTGGGAATCAAACAACATCATGAAAAGGCTGACGGCACCGGCTACCCGGATGGTCTGAACAAGGATGATATTTCTTTGGCAGGCAGGATCATTGCCGTTGCTGATACATTCGATGCCATGACGACTACACGTCCTTATCGTAATGGACTTCCGGATGAAACGGCGTTGAAGGAACTCCGGCAATTTTCCGGCACTCAGTTCGACCCAGGGGTGGTTGAGGTTTTTATCAGGGCATATGAAAAGGGAAAGATCACAAGCCAAGGGCATGGAAAAGAGGGCATAAAAAGTTGAACCTATACAAGACATGGTTTTTAGGTGATACGCCTGGACAAGCGTTCCGGGGTTAGATATTAGAAAAGGTAAGCCGAAAAAACACGTATTTTTTACCTTCCATCACCATATTCTCATACTCTATTTGTCCATTCATCAGTTTTACCAGTTCCGCAGATATAGGCAATCCCAGGCCGCACCCGTCATGAAATCCACAAGTAAAATACGGCTCGAATATTCGACCCTGAATATTTTCTGAAATACTCCCTTCATTGATGATTTCAAAAACAATATTCTCATTTACTTGCAAAATTTTCAAAAAGATGTCTTTTGCGAAAAAGCTCCTGGATTGGAGCATCAGGGACTTGTAATCCATTTCGTAAGAGTGCTCGTAAGCGTTTTTGAGGAGGTTAAAAAGCACCTGATGCAAACGGGAGCGGTCGATGAAAAACTCATCTTCCTCCAGGTCCGGCGAAACGGACAATTTCAATCCACGAAACACGTCCACAAAGTATTTACCCAGTTTCATTAAAGGGACAGAAGCTTTGGTGATTTTAATCTCTCCATGTTTCAACCTTACAAATGTCTCAAACTCGTTTAGTATTTCTTCAATCCTGTCCGACTCCCTAACAATAATCCCGGTATTCCGCTGCAGGCCATCCAAAGCTCCCTGAAGTTTTTCCTTATCGAGTTTTACCTTTTGGAACTGATTAAAATTTCGTCTGGCAAACCCTGCGGAAGCGGTAAGAGGGTTCCTAATTTCATGGAGGAAGTGGTCTACAATACGGCAGATATCTTCATCCAGGCGAACACCCTTGATTTTGCTGACGATGGAAAGAATGTTGGAAATAATGTCGCTAACACTTTGAAAAAAACTCAGGTCGATTAAGGGGTTAAAGCAAAAATCCTTTCCCGCGTAATCCACCGTCATAACCGCCTTTATTTCCTGGTTATGGATGATTGGAAATCCCGCGATCTCCGTGACGCCATATCGCGCCACCACCCCACCGGGCCTTGTGAGCCACTTGGTACGAGGGTCACCTGCCAGGTCCGTGATATGGACGCTTTTTCTGTGTTCCACGATGTATCGAAGTAGTGGATGTTCTACCAGACACCCTCTGCCGGTCCCGTGTGCGCCTTTAGGGTAACCTGCCAGAAGCAGATAGCTTTCACTTTCGGGGTGGACCACAAAGATAGCGCAACGGAAGATGGGGTGGTGTCCGCTCATAAATTCCAATATCTGGTGAAAGGCTTTTTCTTCATCCCTCTGAGCCAGGGAGGTCAAAATACCGATTTCCTGATAAAGTCCATACAGTTTCCCCTCCCATGTCTGTTTGATTTTTCTCAATACCGCCTTTCTGAACTTATGAATTTGCGCCTTCACTACCCTCAAGTTATCCGGATCGGTAATATCTATCTCGGAATGAACCGCCACTACCCCCATGTGGTTGATTTTGACCAGTATAATGGTGCGGTATCCGAATTTGATAAATTCGTTTTTCATCGGATACTCATCTTTGGAGTCCATGAGATTTGAAAATCTAGAAATAACATTTTGGTTCTCAAAAAAACGGCGATAAAGGGAATCTTTTGCTTCCTTGTGTTTAGGATCGTTCAACAGAGCGAACAAACGTTCATCATTGGTGACGCAGAGGACTCTTTCCAGTTGACCGTCGGTGAGGAGTCTTACAGTAACTGTTTCAGATAAAGGCAGGTCACGGGTGTTAAGTATGTTATCGATGCCATGTTCAATGGCATCCATCAATATGGTTTCGTGGTGGTTCCTGGCACGCCTTTTTTGGCTATGAATGATGTGTTTGATTTCGTAAGACATTTTCGTTACCCCATCATGCTATTTATGTGATTAAATTTAATTTAACGCTTTAGCTAATTAGAATACTGGAATGTTGGAGTAGTGGAGTGTTGGAGTGAACTGCTTTTAACATCATTCTTCCATCCTTCCGGTTTTGTTCTTTCATCACTCCATTACTCCGGTTTTATCCTTTCCACCCTTCTTACCCCACAAACTTTCTTACCCTTGGAATGAAATCCTCCGGCTCCATCGGTTTGGCGGCAAAGTCGGCGGCGCCAAGCCTAAGGGCTTTTTCCCTTGTTTCTATCTCTTTATCTGACGTAATCACAATTACGGGAACTGATTTTGTTGTGAGGTTCTTTTTAATCTCTTTCAACAATTGGAAGCCATCCATCACCGGCATGGTTAGATCCGAAACAATTAAATGGACTTGGGCATCCTTTAAAATTGCAAGGGCTTCTTCTCCGTTCACAGCCTCCAGGATTTCGGCGCCTAATCCCTCCAAGTGTTTTTTGAAGAAAACGCGCGTTACTCTATCGCCTTCCACTAGCAGAATGCAAGGTTTCACGTGAGGTAGTTCTGCTATAAACATGCTTCCCTGCCCCTTTGAGGATTCTACCGTAAGGGTCCCGGAGTGGGCCTGCAAAATTTCATGGGAAAAGGGCAGTCCCAGCCCCGTTCCTTTTTCCCCGGCGGTGCCGGTGGTTGTGGTCTTGGTTTCAGACTTAAAGAGGTGGGGAAGCATTTCCTCGTTGATACCAATACCTGTATCTTGTATCGCAATAGCAGTCTTCCGGTCAAGAGGTTTGAAAAATTTAATCTTGTCTCCTTTTTCCGAGAATTTGATGGCGTTGAAAAGGAGGTTCAGCACAACGCCGGAAAAGAGTTCTTCGTCAACATAAAGCCGCATTCCGGCAGGCACTTCATTGAGCATTTCAATTCCCTTTTCTATGGCAAGATAGGATAGCTTCTCCATCGTGTTATCTATCAGTTGCCTCCCATCCACAAAGGAAAATTTCGGCAAAATTTCCCCGGTTTGGAGACGGTTTAATCTCAATAGTTCATCCACCATGGTGGCTTGATTTTTAGCGCTGCTCAATACCCTTTCAAGTTTATCTTTTTGGTTTTCCGTCAACGACTGCTCTTTGTCCTTTAGTATGATCTGCAAAAACCCTATGATGGAGACGAAGGGTGCTCGAAGATCATGCGCTACAATGGAAACGAATTTATCTTTCAGTTTTGTTGCTTCTTCCGCTTGCTTTTTTGCCGCTTGCAGTTCCCTGGAGGCGGTTTCCAATTTTTCCGCCATGGAATTGAAGGCTAACGTAATTTCCCCGATCCTCGATTTGGATTTCAACGGCACACGGGCCATGAGATTTCCTCTTTCCAATTCCTCGATCCCGGCATGAAGATCGTTTAAAGGTGACAATATTTTACGGAGAACAAACATGAAAATAAGAAAACCAAGAATCAAGACAACCGTAAGGATTCGGAGTCCATTGTATACTACGGACATCCAGGGCAAGATAATGGAGGCTTCGGAGTGCCGTTCCATAAAAATCCAATAATTGGAGCGATCATCATCGAAAAAGATCTTTTTCCAGACACGGTATTCCTCAAGTTCAGAGTCATAATGAATCCGAGAATCCTGCCGTTGCAAAGCAGCCTTCAACTCAGGTTCTTCGGTCAACAGATTGGCCTCATGACCCAAATCTTTCCCAAACAACCCCCCTTTTTTCCAGTGGCGCAAATAAGTACCTGCTTCATCTATGATCAAAAAACCCGCTTTTTTTTCAGACGGCAAAGATCCGAAAAACATTTCCGGAGCTACATTTAATACGGCCATTCCGAAAACTTCTCCACTTTCAAGGAAAATTTTCCTGCCAATCCTTACCATAGGTGAAGGAGGCAAGGAAATCTTTCCATGCTCTCTCTGCAAAGAGACAGGCATCACGTGAACCTCTCCACCATCCTGTTCCATGATATGCTTGAAGTATTCCCTCTTAGACTTATCTTGAAGTTCTTCAAAGGGAACTTGCTCAATCCCGGATTTGGTGCGGTTAAATCGAATAATTTCACGGCCGGTGGTATCAATAATCCGCATTTGAAGATAGTTTGTGCTTTTCCACATGGTCTTCCGAGTATCGATTACAAACATTTTATATAGTTCGGTATGGTAAAACGCCATGGTAGGAATACCGGAGGAAAATCCTTTTTTTACCCCTTCATATTCCATAAAATCCTCATTAATATCTTGCACAAAAGCCGCAAGTTCACCCTTGGCGATTTCCAGCATACTCATGGCCTTTTCGGATTTGCTCTCCAACTCTTCCTGGAATCTATTTAAAGTAGATATTTTGAAATCGTCCCTAAGCTTGCCGCCTAATACTCCCAGGGCGATGGACATGGGCAAGACGATAACCAGAAAAGCCAAAAAGGAAAAGCGAAAGCTCAGTCGTTTGGTAAAAGATCTGATTTTCAATGGTGTTTTCCTGTATTTAGTGGGTTAGGTTTTGGATTTTAGTTGTTTCTTAAAACTTCAAATATTTTTAATTGATTTTAACATAACACACTACTAAAAAATATTGGAAACCATATGGACACTGTCTTGACAATAATTATACTCTTCTCTAACCTGTACTACGAATTTGTGAAGCTTTACTTTCTAACTACTCATTATTCGGTTCAAGATTCTACGTTTTTAACCTTGAACCGTGAACCATGGAACTTTGAACCTCTGTCACTTTACTTTTTCAGGAATCCTTCGTGAACTGCATGATTTTAGCAATCGGCAATGAACTGTTGAACGGTGAAGTGCTGGAAACCAACTCATCTTATCTACAACAAGAGCTATCGGATCATTCCCTGTCTGTTCAGAAGGTTTCTGTTGTACCGGATGACATGGAGCTTATCCAATTGGAGATCCGGGCAGGAATAGAGAAATATCCTTTTCTCTTCATCATGGGTGGGCTGGGACCTACGGAAGACGATCTTACCCGATACGCAGTTGGCAAGGCGGTGAATAGAGAGTTAAGTCAAAGCATGGAAGAGATGGAGGTCTTGAAAGGGAAATTTGCACATTTCCAACGGGCTATGTCGCCCAATAATGAAAGACAAACCTTTTTTCCAGAGAAGGCCATGATTTTGTCGAATCCTATTGGAACCGCTTCTGGTTTTCATCTCACGGAAAATGGCTGCCATCTCTTTGTCCTGCCGGGAGTCCCTTCTGAAATGAAAAATATCTTTCAGCATAAGATTGTACCCCTTTTAAAAAAAGAGATACCCGAAGGAAGAAAGCCCCGGAAGCTTCTGGTAAAAGTCATTGGGTTTGGAGAATCCGTTCTGGATGAAATCATCAAAAAAAAAATTGCTCCTTATCATCCGGTGAAATGGGAAATTATCGCCAAAGGAGAGGGAGTCTTCGTGAAATTTTATTCTTTGGATGTGAGTTCTCAAGAAGAAAACGATGATGAGTGGAAGAAACTGCTCAAGAAAAGCCTAACTGAGCATATTGGCCACAGGATTTTTGGTTATGACCATGAGGAGATGGGAGAAATCGTTGCGGACCTTTTGCGAGAAAATAAGCTTAAGCTGGGCTGCATGGAGTCCTGCACAGGAGGAGCTGTTGCAAAATACCTTACGGACTTTCCCGGAAGCTCCCGTTATTTTCTTGGAGGATTGGTTACCTATTCCAATGAATTGAAAATCCGCCTTGCCAATGTAAATCCTGAGCTACTGGATCAATATGGGGCCGTGAGCGAAGAGGTGGCCCAGGCCATGGCTATCGGCGGTAAAAAGGCTTTGGGAAGCGATCTTTGCCTTTCCATAACCGGTATCGCCGGTCCGGAAGGTGGGTTGCCGGAAAAGCCTGTTGGGACCGTCTGGTTTGGAGTGGAAGACCATCAAGGGTGGCTTACAACGAAAAAGCGTATCTTCAATGGAGACCGGGAAGATATCAGGCGAAAATCTCTATTTTACGGACTAAACCTTATCCGGCTGGCCTTGATAAAAACTTAAAACTCTGAAGAACTTAACCACGAATTTCACGAATTAAAGAAATTGTAACAATTAGTGTGATTCGTGAAATTAGTGGTTAAAAAGGTTTTGTTCTTTTGCAACTTAATAGTTAATAAAATTCCAATTTTAAACTTCCCATGCTCATCATCCCCCTAACAGGAAAAATCAGCAAGCGAAACCCTCCCCTGGTGACGGCTCTCCTTATCTTTATCAATTGCTTTGTCTATTTCATCTTTCAGGCGGAAGACCAAAACTACTACCAGCAGGCAATAGAGTTCTATGGAAGCTCAGGCCTCGGCGAAATGGAGGTCACCCAATATGATGTTTACTTGAAGCAAACTAAAAAAGGAGAAAAAACTTCCTCATTGGGAAAACCAAAGAAATTAAGCGATGCCGCCATGGCACGTCTTTACATGAATATGGAAGGCGACCAGGTTTTTATGGAAAAACTGTTAGGCGATGAAATCATTAAGCCGGACGATCCAAATTACTCTCAATGGAAGGAACTCAGAGAGGAATACAAGGAGAAGTTGTCCTGGGTGATTAGTGTGCGATATGGCTTAACGCCGAAGGAACAAAGCTTTTTGACCACCTTTACCCATATGTTTTTGCATGGGGGCTTCGGGCACATTTTAGGGAATATGATCTTCCTGTGGTTTGTGGGGTGCGTGCTTGAGCTGGGATGCGGAAGGGTAGGGTATTTAGGGATGTATCTTTTTACCGGCCTTATCTCAGGAACGTTTTTTTCCTTCGCATATGCCGGCAGTATGGTGCCTCTTGTTGGCGCCTCCGGGGCCATTTCCGGACTCATCGGCGCATACACCGTATTGTATGGAAGGCGAAAGATCAAAATTTTTTATACCGTCGGATTCTACTTCAACTACACCATGGTCCCCGCCATAGTCCTGCTGCCCATCTGGATTGGAAACGAAGTCTTTCAGCTTTATTTCGGCGGGGTGAGCCAGGTAGCATATGCGGCCCATATTGGTGGTCTGGCCAGCGGAGCCTTGTTCGGCTACCTGAACCAAAGGTTTATCGGTGTAGTGAATGAGGAGGTCTTCGCGGAGGATCCCAAGGAGCGGATTCCTTCTCTCCTGGAAAAGGCAATGCAGAGCATGGGAAAACTCGATATGAAAGGAGCTCGTCCCATGTTGGAGCAAGTTCTTCAAATAGACCCGGACAACGGGAAGGCCATGGCCTATCTTTTCAATATTGACAAGTTGGATTCAGCGGGGGAGGAGTACCATAAAACCGCGACGCAACTACTTTCCCATCTGAGTAATAAAAAAGGAATGGCTGAGGATTTGCTTCGCGTCTACAAGGATTATTGCCAAATTTCAAAACGAATCAAGCTTCCTCTGAACCTACTATTTCGTATTGGTTCGGCCTTTTCCGAGCAGGGATATTTGGAAGAATCCGAAAGGGTTATGGGCTTGCTTTTGAAAACAAACCCTAAGTTCCCAAAACTTCCCACAGGAATCATCAAGTTAGGCCGCGCTTACCTCAAGGTGGGAAAAGTGGAGAAGGGTAAAAAATGTCTCTTGATTCTTTGCCAAAAATATCCTGAATCATTGGAATCCGGGATGGCGCACAAGCTGTTGGGTGAATTATAGGTTTCCGAATAAAGTTTTTCGGTTTATTAATAGCGGATGCCCTTTTGAAAAAAAATTAGATTTGGCCAATGCTCATTTGGCTTCGCCGTCATTACCCATTTCAGCGCTGGCAGCCCCTGGAACGCAGTCGTCCCGGCTGCATAGAGCGGACGAGACGCCCGCGTTCCCAGCCACCGACCGGGACGAAACCCGGTCCTACCGGCCTCTCTAATTTTCTGAATACAGGCGCAAATTGACTTCCTATTCGGATCAATGATTAAATGTTTCAATCATTCAATGCTTCAATGGTTCAATGCCTCAATGTCTCAATTTAATGCCATTCTTCCTTACGTCATCTTCCTGTTTGGACTCTGCGTTGGTAGCTTCTGCAACGTGGCCATCTATAGGCTTCCCACGGGTGGATCCGTTTTTTATCCCGTGCGCTCCTTTTGTCCGCATTGCCAGAAGACCCTTGCCGCCTACCTAAATATTCCGGTCCTTAGCTACATCCTCCTTCAAGGTAAGTGTGTCCATTGCAAGAAACCCATCTCATTGCAATATCCCATCGTGGAACTGGCCGTAGCGACGATTTTTCTGGTTTCTTTTAACGCTTACGGTTGGCCATTTTTTTTGATCCATGCCCTTTGGCTCACCTCTTTTGTGGTGATTACTGCCATTGACCTGGACCACCAAATCATCCCGGACGTTATTACGCTACCTGGAATCCTCATCGGGTTGGCCTTAAGTTTTTTGGGTTGGATTCCCGTGGCTTTTACTGATTCCGTTATCGGTGTGTTGCTGGGCGGCGGGTTTTTCTACTTGGTGGCGGTTCTAAGCAGGGG
>JAJDAS010000266.1 GCA_029261755.1 Nitrospinia bacterium | reverse complement strand
TAATTAAGTGACTAAAGGGATCTAACGTTTAACTACTGAAATGAAAGGGAATAAATTTCACCGAGAAATCACACCTTTTTACTTTTAGTACGTTTAAAGAAAACAATCGGCGGAAATTCTTTTTATTCTGTCTTCTCTCTGCCGTCTTCTGTTTCTATCTTTCCTCACCAGCCGTAAACTCATTGAGCTTCACCAATCTATTACATCTTTTGGTCTTTCCGATTTTATTCGGGCATCCAATGTCTTTACCTAACATATTGTCTTCCACAGGAAAGAAAAAGCCACATTCGCCACACCGGGCCAGTGGTCGGTTTGGAACGATGGAGCCTTGTTTGGTCTCCTTGAGGTAATCCAAGGCGTCTTCCGGGAACCAAACGCTGGCGAGGATGAGGGGGGTGGCAAGGTGTTCTTTGAGCCAGGTGGGACCGAGGATGAGTTCGCAGGCCCAAAGGCGAACCGTATGATCACCAGATCCGGAAACAATATACTTGCCATCTGGACTGAAGCTTACCGAATGTACAGAATTCGTATGTCCCTTTCCGTCAAAGTCAGAAACGGATCGACCTGTCTTAGCTTCCCAAAGGCGAACCGTATGATCCCAAGATCCGGAAACAATATACTTGCCATCTGGACTGAAGCTTACCGATGCTACAGAATTCGTATGCCCCTTTCCGTAAAAGCCAGAAATGGATCGACCTGTCTTAGCTTCCCAAAGGCGAACCGTAAGATCAAACGACCCGGAAGCAATATACTTGCCATCTGAACTGAAGCTTACCGATTCTACATAATTAGTATGTCCCTTGCCGTCAAAATCCTTTTCCTGTTGGTTTTTCCAAATATTAAATAAACGTAGCCTTCCATCTTTATATCCAGCAGCAATGTATTGTCCGTCGGGACTCCAATCCAAGCAATTACATTCTGAATGTTCATCAGGAATAAAGTTGTGGTCAACCGACAATCCTTTTGGAGCGCCATCGTTATCAACCTCCACATGAAAGAGCTTTATCTCACCTGTGCTATAACTGGCGGCGATGCAGTGATAAAGCTCATCCTCGGCGTATAGAGGGTGCCATTTCACATCCGTGGGGTAGTCGGAGCCTAATTGCATACGACCTTTATGGTCAAAAAGAAGTGGATTGATTTTCATAGTAATTCACTAAACGGATCTAAAGTTTAACAACTGAAAAATACTAAACCAGAAATCACGAAAAATTCATGTCTCTTTACTTCTAATACCGTTTATTACAACCTTTGGTGGAACTTTTTTTAATTTTTTCCTTTTCAAAGGTTTTGATAATTCCGTCTGTACAGATCTTTAACTTTTTGTCACCACTCCTGGTTACAGGAAGGTTGGTAGCCGTCGAGGAAATGCTATTGGAGGTGTTGTCATAACTCCCTGTGGCAAGATATAATTGGCTGTAAGGGCAGACAGAAAAACCGTGTTTCCACATCTGTTGCATGAGGTGAGGATCATCAATTTTCTTAATGAATTGTTCCATATCATTAAAGGCCTTTATTGTATATCTTCGAATCCTGTCGCGATGTTTCTTGATTTCATGGGTCACGTTCTTATTGATCTGTTCCTGCGCTGTTTTCTGAAAGGCCCACTTATTATCAGCCACATTACTAATCCTTTTTTCATGATCATTTTGGATGTTGAACTCTTCCCCTTTCTCAGATTTAATTAGCACTTCTTCCTTATCAATATCTATTTCCACTTTAACGCCATGCTTCTCCATCGTCAGGGTTCTACCCCCATTCTCCCTGGCCCCATCCTTTAGCAAGGACTCTTTAAACCATTTTTTCCCTTCCTCCTTATTCGCAGGAGGCAAAAAATGGACAATGCAATCCATCTCGTCCTCTTCACGGAATATTTTTCTCCGGACTTTTTTGTTAAATAATATAGGGTTAATTTTCATAATTCTTAGTGCCTAAAGTAGACTAAAGTTTAACCACGGAAATGCACAGCGTGACATAGCCACAACCAAATGACCGATGGACGACCGCTTCGCTTGGACGATGGACGAAAAACCCAGATTCCTTGGCTTAAAATACCGGAATGTCATTCAAAACTGTGCTAAAAAAACAAGGTTTTACAGGTTTGTTGTACGGAGGATTACGGAATAATAATATCTCTTTACTTCTAATACGTTTTAATACAATCTTCGGCGGAAAAAAAAATCACTGAATTCAGCTAAATTAATTTCTCTGTTTTCTGTCTTCCGCCCACTGTCCTCTGTCTTTATCTTTCCTCCCCTGCCGTAAACTCATTAAGCTTCACCAGCCGATGGCATCTTCTGTTTTTACCGACTTTGTTAGGACAACCAATATCCTTCCCGAGCATGTTGTCTTCAACAGGAAAGAAAAGTCCGCATTCACCGCACCGGGTCAGGGGGCGATTTGGAACAATGGTTCCTTGCTTGGATTCCTGGAGGTATTCCAGGGTGTCTTTCGGGAACCAAACGCCGGTTAGGATGAGGGGAGTATTCAAAAATTCTATAAGCCAGGTGGAACCAAGGATATGCTCCAACCCCCAAAGCTGAAGGCTATTATCTATAGACCCTGAAACAATGTATTTCCCATCAGAACTGAAATGGACTGAACGTACATGATTAGTGTGCCCCTTGCCTGCAAAACGTGAAACAGGCCGTCCGGTCCCTGCTTCCCAAAGCTGAAGGCTATTATCTATAGACCCTGAAACAATGTATTTCCCATCAGAACTGAAATGGACTGAACGTACATGATTAGTGTGCCCC
>JAJDAS010000265.1 GCA_029261755.1 Nitrospinia bacterium | reverse complement strand
AAGCGGACATTTCCCTCATAATATTGAGAAGACCACTCAACTTATTGAAAAATCAGGGATTATAACAATTTACCTTACCCAACCTACTATGCATTTTGCCAATATGCCAGATGAACTTGAAAAATATCTTTATATGACTCCGGGCGCTGTAAACTTCAAATATGAAACGAAGGATTTGTGGACTTTGATGGAGAAATACAACGACGTTATAAGAGAACAAAACGGGCAAAAAGTTTTTGTGATAGATATTGCCAGAAATCTATCAAAAGATTTGTCTGTTTTCTTTGATGATTGCCATTTTAATATTGAAGGATCAAATAAAGTATCGGATCATATTCTTGAATATTTAAAAAATCAAAAAGTATTTAATGGTGGTTAAAATTCTAGGACTCTTGAATGGTCATGGAATTTGTAAAAAAAATTGCATCTGTAACAAATAATCAGCAGCCTATCGCAGACATATCTAAAAATAAATCTTTAGGAGATTGAAATGAAAAAATTGGCAATAAGAATGATTAAGGCTATTTTAGGAGAATTTGGTTGGGGAGTGTATCAAAAACGTTATTATAAGCCGAAAAACTATGGTCGGCTACAAATTGCACCAGATAGACAGCCAAAAAATAAAGTGCAGAGAGAAACTGTGGAAAAAATATTGGATTTTTTTCAAAAAATACCCCCTTTTTATTCTGACGACATAATAGAGCCCTTAAAAATTGGAGGCCAATGGAAACCTGAACTCCAGGCTGAAAGGAAGAACCAGTTACAAGCCATTGAAGAGAGAGATGTTGAGAAATTAGAAGGCTTGTTAAACAATATGTTTAGAAATGAAATGCACCTTGGTATGTTTTGGGATTATTTCGATCAACAGGAATTTAACCGGCCACTCCCTGATGAATCCATTGAATTCCTGGACGGGTTCAGGTATTTAACTGGACGAGACGAGGAAGATTTGCCTTACTGTGACTATGGTAATACATGGGGCATAGAAACAGATAAGGGGTTAGTTATGACAAATGATGTCTGGCAAGGCTTTAAAGCGCAAAACATTTTAAATGTAATTAATTCTTTTTATAGCGCAAAAAATAAAAAAATCACAATCTGTGATTTAGGTTCCGGCTACGGAGGAGATGCAGAAAAGGTTTCAAGATGGTTCAAAAAACCTTTAAGGATTATCCTGGTAGATATTCCACTCAATTTAACTACTGCATTTGCATACCTTTCTGTCCTTAATAAAGAAAATACGCACCTTATTGATAGTAATGAGGAGTTGGATAGAGTGCTCTCAAAAGAAAACGACGAACTCGAATTTATATTGATTCCAACAATCTTTGTTGAAAAACTAAAATCAATTAAAATAAACCTTCTTACCAATCATGGGTCTCTATCAGAAATGGATTACCCAACAATTGAATTTTATTTGAAGACACTAGTTAATGAAAATACGGATCTTTTTCTAGAAGTAAACACTGATTACGAGCATAATGAATACTATGGACATAGAGAAATACCATGCAGCAAATTCCCAATCCCTGAAAGCCATAGCCTCTTATTTCGTGCCCCTGTATGGGGGACTACAAAATGCCAACACCGATATGTACAGAGTTTGCATATCAATAAAAATCTACTCAAATAAAGTGAGAAGGTAGTCGTGGAAAGAAATAACAAAAGTAAAATAATCTCTGCCCCCGTTATGATAAATTTAGAATTAACGGACCGCTGCAATATCAAATGTCGCCATTGCTACAATTTTTGGAGAAATGAAGATGTAGAAAAAAAATCTGTCTTTACCTTTCAAACTTTTGATCGGTTTCTTGAAATGGTTCTTGAGGCTGAGGTTTTCCATGTTGTTCTTACAGGGGGCGAGCCGTTTTTAAACTTTGAAGTCCTTGAATATGCGTTGAAGCGGTTGACCGAAAATGGCGTCAGCCATAGTGTCAATTCAAACTTGATGTTGGCAAGTGAGGATAAAATTGCCCGGCTCCGTGACGCAGGCTTGGATCACATTTTAACGAGTTTAAATTCCTTCAACCCTCAAACAAACGATTTTATGGCTCAACAAGAAGGGGCCTATGAAAAAATCCTACGAGGGATCACTATTGCACGGTCAATGGAAATACGGGTCAGTTTGAATATGATTGTCTCGCAAACTAATAAGGAAGATGTTTATGGAACGGGCAGTCTGGCCAGCCAGCTTGGGTGTCAGCGAATATTTGCCACGAGGACAGTTCCCAGCGTGTCCCTGGCAAAACCCGAAAGTTCTGACACTTCTATGGAAATCCAAGATATCAAAAAAGTATTAAATGATCTGATACGAGTTCAGGATGATTTTAAAATTGGGGTTGGCACATTAGTGAGCTATCCTCTTTGTCTGTTGGGTGATTTGGCAAAATATAGCGCGTTGGTTGGGAGAGGCTGTCCGGCTCAAAGCGGGAACCGAATGAGCGTTAATCCTGATGGGCAGGCTCATGCGTGTGTGCATGAGGAAAGTGGCTATGGAAACATTTATGAGGAAGGAATAAAAAAGGTTTTCAAAAAAATGCAAAAATGGCACGATGGGTCGTATTTCTTTAAAGATTGCGGAAATTGCGATTACCTGTCTGTTTGCAGATCTGGCTGCCGTATGTCAGCTTATGCCTGTAATGCTGGATTAGCGTCGCGCGACCCTCTAATGCCTGAAGGAGGCGCAAATAATATTACTGAAAAATATCAGCTTAAAATAAATGAAAAAATTCTAAAGGTTGTTGAGGAGCAAGAGGGAAAAAGTTTTATTGTTCCCAAAAGAATTCGTTTCAGGGAAGAAGACGGATTTTATCTTCTTAATGTCAGGTGGGCAAATGCCTTCCCGATAGATAACGATGTTGGCCAATTCCTAATTGAAAAGCAAAAGCACGATAAACCGTTTACAATTGCTGAGTTTGGAAGTGAGAAAAAACAAACACTGATTTACCTTATTTTAAAAGATGCTGTTGAACTCGAAACAGGAGGGTCTTTGGTCGACCAGGAAAGCAGGATTGCCGGGGCAAGTATAGACCCCTTTACTTTAATGGAAAATAAGGAAATAAGCTATGAAGTTCATTGCTGAAATTGGAATAAATCACAACGGCAACCTTGCTAATGCCTTAAAAATGGTTGATATAGCAAAAGCTGCCGGAGCGGATATTGTGAAATTTCAGAAAAGAAATCCTGAAAAATGTGTTCCTGGAAAAATGAAAAACGTAATGAAATATAACACGCCTTGGGGCGATATAACTTACCTGAAATATAAAGAATTAATAGAATTCGGGAAGAAGGAATACGACATCATTGATAATCATTGCAGAGCTATTGATATTGAATGGTCGGCTTCGGCATGGGACGAAGATTCGTTTGAGTTTCTGATGAATTACGATTTGCCTTGCCATAAAATACCGTCAGCGATGTTAAGGAACCTTAAATTGCTTGAGATGGTATCGAATACTGGAGAACACACTTATATTTCCACGGGGATGTCTAGCCTGGATGAAATTGATGAGGCTGTGAAAATATTTAAAAAGAAAAAATGTCCCTTCGAACTGATGCACTGTAATTCAACATACCCCTTACCGCCTGAAGAAGTAAATTTGCGGTGTATTCCAATGTTAAGGGAAAGGTATCAATGCGATGTGGGATACAGTGGACATGAAGTTGGCTTGCAAGTATCACTAGCTGCGGTGGTTTTTGGAATCACCTCACTTGAAAGGCATGTGACTTTGGATCGCAGCATGTGGGGGTCGGACCAGGCAGCTTCTTTGGAAAAAAGAGGATTTGAGCTATTAATAAGAGACGTTAAAATAATCCAAAGTTCATTGGGTGATGGGCAAAAAAGAATATACCCTGGCGAAATGAAAAAGCGAGAACAACTTTCTTACGGTTAACTTCTTAAGTATCAATGCTGAAAATAAACATTCATGAAAGCTAAAAAATAACTAGATAATTTCCAACGGGATGGCATTGCTTACTCACTGATTCCCTTTTAGCAAGGGGGATCAGGGTTGTTAAAAAAACTTTAACAAATAGCCTGCTGATTCCGCCGGGGATGACTTGTATCTTGGAGTAATTTCTATGACCAAATTACCATCTCTTAATGAAAAGTCTCGATTTGAGTATGAGAATAATTTTTATTTGAGTTGCGGGCCTGAAAGGTTGGCTAAAGTTTTATCGCATTATGAGCTTTTCAAGAAGTCGTTAAGCGTTCCTGGAGATCTAATTGAATGTGGCGTTTTTAAAGGCGTGTCATTGTCCAGGTGGATAAAGTTCAGAGAAATACTGAGCAGTAAGAATGAAAAGAAAATAATAGGTTTTGATACATATAGTGAATTTCCGGAAACTTTTTTTCAAGGGGATATTAAAAGCAGAGAACAATTTATAAAATCTGCGGGCCTGGAAAGTATTGGGAAAGATCAACTAAAAAGTTTACTAGGAAAGCAGGGTTTGGATGATAACGTATCTTTAGTAGAAGGAGATATCAGAAAAACAATTCCTGAGTATCTTAAATTAAATCCGAATTGCAAAATATCATTACTTAATATTGATGTTGATATTTATGAATCGACAAAATTTGCCCTGGAAACATTATTTCCATATGTTTCAACCAATGGAGTTATTATTTTTGACGACTATGGCGCTTTTGCAGGGGCAAATAAAGCTATAGATGAGTATTTAATGAAAATAGATTTCAAAAAAGGATTGCAGAAATTTCCATTTGCAAATAATCCAAGCTATATAATCAAATAACAAACCTCATTTGCATGCTAATTAATTAAAAACCTCCGAAATTAATTTCCCTATTTTGAATAAAAAAAAGAACATTGTAATTATTCCGGCAAGAGGTGGATCTAAGGGGATCCTCAAAAAAAACATTAGAACCCTGGCAGGGAAACCCCTAATTGTTTGGACTATAGAGTCGGCTTTAAAAGCACAATCTATTGATAAGGTCGTAGTTTCAACGGATTCTGACGAAATTGCAGTAATTGCAGAACGGAATGGAGCAGAAGTGGTACAAAGGCCCTCAGAGTATGCAACCGATTCGGCATCCTCAGAATCAGCAATAATGCACTGTTTAAAGAATATTAAAAAGGAGAAAATAGAATACATTGTTTTCAGGCAATGCACCTCTCCTCTGGTTTATCCTGAAGATATAGATGAAGCTGTGAATCTGGCTAAAAAAAAGAAATTCGATTCTCTCTTTTCAGCTTACGAAGAACACTTTATTCCAAGATGGAATTATCAGCGTGGGAAAATAAATCCTTTAAATCATAACCTGCTAAAAAGGCCCATGCGGCAAGATGTCCCATCTGAGCTTATAGAAAATGGGGCCATTTATGTTTTTAAGCCGGAAGTCATTAAAAATGGGTCCCGGTTCGGGAAAAATATTGGTGTTTATATGATGCCACAAGAAAGGTCTTTTCAAATTGACACCATTGAAGAATTCGATTTCATAGAAAAAATCATGCCTTATTTTATTAAAGAGGAAACTTGCATCAAAAATGCCAGAATGGTAATTCTGGATTTCGATGGAGTCATGACGGATAACTCTGTGATCCTGAGTGAGAAAGGGGTGGAAAGTGTTAAATG
>JAJDAS010000264.1 GCA_029261755.1 Nitrospinia bacterium | reverse complement strand
GATTCTTTTATTCTCTCAATTGTTTCTATGCTGAAATGTTGGCCGCAAATATACATGCCGCCAATACTACCAGAATTTGAAGCCCGTGTCCAGAGCAAAAAATGTGGGACATTGTCAGATTCTCATGGGCTACTACAAACGGGCTGGTAAGCATTCACGATTTTCAGGCAATCGCCACCCGTCTCGTTCCGGCTTTAAAAGCTATAGGAAGGGGTTTATCCCGTTAGAGAACACGGAAACGAAGGGTAAGGCGAGTACCGAACCCGTCAAACCTGTTTAGCAGTTCCCTATCTCTAACGGGATTTATTTGGAGTGTAGCAACCGTGTTGCTACTCTAAACCAATTTCTTTTTCCTTATTTTCTTTGATGTGCCTCAACTTATTGAGAAGTTACCTTTTGGAGATAAGCGTGGAACCAGGGTTTTCTAAAACCTGGAACCCTGAACGGCCACAGAAATTCCTTCTATCTTTCCAAACAGAAAAATCACTTCTTCTTCAACAAAACCGCGTGGACGCTCAACCCCGCCCCAAAGGCGATTCCCACTACCCAGTCATCTTTTTTGAGTCCGTTTTTTACAATTTCATCCAATACAAACCAGACCGGAGAAAGAGCAAGTCTGCCGATGGTTTATGTTGCTTTTGAACTTAAACCCTAAGCAGATCCCTGATCCAACAGCTTGAAGACTTAAAAGAACCGGATAACGCTCATAAACGCGATAAGAAGGTTTTAGAACTGCGGCTTACCATTAAACTTGGCTTTATTTCAGTCGCCGGAGTTATTATTGTCGCTGCCCTTGTTTAAGGAACGGGTCAAAAATAACTTAGTATTTTTGACCCGTTCCTAACTTTCTTAATTCATACGAACTCCGCAATGAACTATTGCTCACTCGCCACCTCGCCACCCCAAATCCGTGATCCCTTTTTTAGAGGTCTGCCCATATTTGCGGTTTAACATATTCGGTCTTTAAAGTAGAGTAGAGGAATTTGCTTTTGCCTAATCTATTTTTTTCTCAAGGCATCGGCAATTTGGCGGGTGGTGTCTTCCAAAAAAAGCAAAATTTGGAAAAGACCGGTTTGGCCATTTACGGAAATTTCATGTTCTTCTTTATCTTGGGCATATATTTCTTTCAAAAAGCATAAAACGCATTGGACTCTGTGCAATACATCGAGAGGATTTTCATCCTCGTGAAAGATCGGATTTATGTTCTTCATTTTTAGATTCTCCATAGGAAATTTGACTGTTTTAGGCCAAAAAAAAGCCTGAGTGTTAGTCGTGGCTCCTATGGAGACCACCCCCATGCCTCGCGACATAAGGACACTCAGGCCAAACTAAGCCCAAAAATAGCAAACCCCCTTTCACGTCCATGTTTTTAGACGTAAGGCTGGGGGTAGTCCCATAAGAGTTTCGACTGATTTTGATTATAGGGTTTGTTTAAATATCTGTCAAGAATAAATTTCTTGGCGTATTACGAATTCCGCAATGAACTATTGCTCACTCGCCACCCCAAATCCCCAAATCCTTTTAATTCCCGCACTCCTTCGTTAAGCATTAACCAAGGCGCAACCCCTTTCATTTCTTTCTCCCCTTTGGGCACTCGGGAAGGAGGCTTTGGCAATACTGAACCGGCAGAACAGAAGGGAGCCGGTGACCTGGAATAGGGAAAAGAGCAAGTTAAGCCGTCTTAAAGCGGCTTAGTTCAACTATTATTAGCGACTGAAATAAAAATTTGTGAAGGGTCATTATGTCTACCGATGGCTTATGTTGCTTTTGTGCTTAAGCCAAAAGCAGAATGACCTTTATGACCCCTTCACTTCCGATTTACCCTTTGGGGCACTCGGAAAGGAGGATTTTGTCACGCTGAATTTTAAAAGCCCTATGAGCCTCGCACAAGTACGACGCTTGGCACATTGGGTAATGAGTTGGTAGAAAGCGATTTTAAATTTTGGTATACGTCGTCGTTCCATTTATGGAATCATTCAAAGTGAGGGTTGTTCCGGATATACTATATGTGGATGTGATTACCACGCCAACTGTTACATTGACGCAATTTGTTGCAACTGTTACCGTCCATGTCATGGTGGAACCGGAGGTCGAGTAGGTTCCCGAAGCTACACAACCGTTTGAAGTGTTTGATAAAGCCCACGTGGATGCTGTGATAGTTACTGTGTCGCTACCGGTTGTAAGCTGCCAAGTCCCTATCAATGCCGGATCGTTAGTAGAGGCGGCTTGAGCGGCCCCTCCCCCACTGCTGCTGGATTTATTCTCAGATCCAAACAAATCACAACCCTGCAATCCCATAAAAGCAATTAAAACTAAACTCAGACTAAAAAAATTCCTCCATCTTTTCATTTTTTTCCTCCAAATAAGGTTAACAGGTTACTTTAAAATTTTTCTTTTCCAGGAAATCCCCATCCAGGAATATCTCCATTGTCCATTGCCCGATGAAATGGAACCATTCGGTTTCCGGGGAAAGAACGGATCTTTTATTTCCCTTTTCCAATTGCAAATATAACCAGGTATTCCAATCACCTCCTTTTCCTGTGTCAAATTGAAATTCCGTAGTCTCTTGAATCTTCCCATCCGGTTTGTACCATAGCGCCTTCAAGTTATGCTTTCCTTGTAAGCCATGCCAGGTAAAGTAAAGAAATATTTTTTCCCGGCAGCGAAACTCTTCAACCTTAATTCTTTTTTCCAGGCTGTTTGTGAAAAATGCCTCATACCGGACTTTCCCTCCAGGTGAGGGAACCGCCCTCTGTTGAATAGAAATTTCGGAAGCCAATCCTGAAATCCCATCAAAAACCAAGGCGTAAACCAGGATGAAGAGCGTCCGGAGAATTCTCATGAACTTTTGAAAAACATTGGAACTGAAAAATATACATCAATTGATTTGTAAAAAAAGATTTTAAATTACACCATAAAGTTTGTGGTCAATGCAACTTTTTGTTGGTATTATTTTTACAACTATTATATTGTGCTGATTTATTGAGTAAATATGAGAACTTTCAAAAGCAGGCAGTTTATTGGTGGGAGGATACGGAAGAGGAGGAAGGAAATGGATTTATCCCAGGAGGGATTGGCGGAATTAATGGAAATCACGTATCAGCAGCTTCAGCGTTACGAGAAGGGCTCCGGGCAGATAGGAACCGATCGGCTCCAGGCTTTGGCTAACTGCCTGGAGGTCTCCATCACATATTTTTTTGAGGACGAGGCGGAAGTGCCCGTGCCAGCCGAACCGGCAGCTCAGTATGTGACTACTGAGGAAGTGAGATTTTTGAGGAACCTTAGGAAGATTTCAAAACAAGAGTATAAAAGGTCTATCCTTGTTTTCCTCAGATTGGCGGCGGAGATGGAGGGGAAAAAAGCCTGACACGTATTTGAAATTTTTTACCGCAAAGTCACTAAGACACAAAAAAAGAACCAAATCTTCCTAAACTATTCGAAATTTACGAATTTTTTTTAAATGTTTTTAAGCTGAAAAACACAAACCCATAAAACCAGGGCACTTAAAAAATTCTGGGACCTTGGCCCCAGTTTACAACTAAAACACGAAAGACCTAATATTTTTGGCTTCAAAACCTTTGGCTATTATTTTCGTGTCCTTTCGTATATTTCGTGGGCTGGGTATTTAGAATTTGATCGGTTACCCTGTTTTTAGCGACGCACAATGAAAATCCGCGTGGGTAAGCGGGTTTTGGAGATAAACGTGGAACTCTGAACCCTGAACGGTTACAGAAATTCCTTCTATCTTTCCAAACAGAAAAATCACTTCTTCTTCAACAAAACCGCATGGACGCTCAACCCCGCCCCAAAGGCTATTCCCACTACCCAGTCATCTTTTTTGATTCCGTTTTTTACAATTTCATCCAATACAAACCAGACCGTGGGTGAGGACATATTTCCATAGTTAGTCAGAATTTCCCGCGTGGGTTTTAGCTGGTCTTCAGTTAGGTTCAATTCGTTCTTGATGGTGCCAAGGATTTTGTCGCCACCTGTATGGATGGCCCAGTATTTCAGGTCGGGTATCTTCAGGGAATGCCTCTTCAAAAGTTCACCCACCACCTTGCCTGCGGCGTCACTCACCATCTTGGGCAACTGGCTGGAAAGTTGATTATGCAGGTCACCGTTTTTGTAAACGTATCGCACTGCCTCCCTTTGGGCGGGCACGTACAGACTGCCGGAATCCACCACTTCTAATCCTTCATCTTTTCTCCAAATTACCGCCGCTGCTGCGCCGTCGCCGAAAATGGCGTTGGAGATGATGAGGCTCAGATCGTCACCCATCTGATAGGTAGCTGTGCAAATCTCTACGGCAACACTCAATACCACGCCGTCGCGGTCACCGTTCAAAGTGGAGAGGGAAACCTCCAGGTTGGGCAGCGCTCCACCGCAGCCGCTCCCTACCAGGTCGTAGGCCCTGGTGTTTTGGGGGAGGCCCAGTTTTTCTATGAGGTAGGTAGAGATGCCCGGACAAATATAGCCGGTGCAGGTATTTACCACGATTCCCTTGACGTTTTTGTTAGTAACTCCGGCGTTTTGCAGAGCCTTTTTCGCGGCCTGGGTGGCAAGTTCTACGGACCAATACTCGAAACGGCGGATCCGGGCGTCTGTGTCTTCATGCATGAGGATTTCGGGGTTATCGAAGGTGACGTTTCGCTGATGAATGCTGGGATGCGAATAAACCTTCTGCATGATAGCCCGGCTTTTTGAGCACAACTGCTCCGCATAGTTTTTTTCAATAAATTCCTTTGC